>CALZGT010000170.1 GCA_945787235.1 uncultured Prevotellaceae bacterium | reverse complement strand
GTCATTTCACGACGATGCTACAAGGCGGTCAAGGACAGCCTGGAGATTCTGTAGGCATTTTCTGACTTCCTTAGGAAGGGATGGATCGCTTGTCTTGGGAGTGAAGCGTCCCACGTCACCCGGGTCTGCATGTCTCCCCTCATGGTGCGTTGAGACAACGCACCTCCTTTTCGCTGAAGCGGCATTACTATACGTCGAAGCCGCATTATATACAGAAAAAACACCTTGTTTATCCTTTCTTAACACTTTTTATTGACGTGAAAGGATATGGTATCTGTTTTTTTTGTACCTTTGCAACTGGAACTAAGTACATGAATCATTAACATCATTAACTAACCATTTTTATTAACTTTTATGAAAAAGATTCTACTGAGTTGTACTGCCATGCTTGCGGCAGTATCAACTGCCTGGGCAGGAGTCGGTGACGACCTCACTTCCCAGTATCTGCAGAATGCAGATTTCAGTAAAGGAACTGCCGTAACGGGACGTATCTGTACGTACGACTACGACATGAAGGACACCTACACCATGTATGGTCAGCAGCCTGTGGAGGGCTGGACGGCTGCCCGTCCTTCTGACAACACCTTCGTGCAGGATCGCACGGATGGGTTGAATGCTTGTGCCAGCGGTCTCTTCGGTGTGGGTGCCTACAACGGTGATGAGCATGCTGCCGAACTGGGTGGTACTTTCTATGCTCCCGATGCCAATTCGCTCGGGCAGGAACAGACCGGCCAGGTGCTGGGTATGGTGGCTGTATGGAGTACCTCTGTGCAATATACACAGCAGGTGACGCTGCCTGCAGGTTGCTACACCATCCAAGTGGCTGCCTACAATGGCGGTGGTGACGGAAGCGTCAGTGCCAACCTCTGCGGCTTCATTGCCGACAATGGTACACAGTATGTGGTCAACAAGACGGCCTGGGCTTATGGCGAATGGGCTCTCGACGAGGTTTCCTTCATCCTCGATGAGACTACCACGGGTGTCATTTCCGTGGGATACAATGCGGCTAATGCCGGTTCTGGTTCCATGCCCCACCTCTTCCTGGACTACGTGAAGATCAGCGAGGGTGACCCCGCTCTCGTTATCAAGGCGCAGGTGGATGCTCTCAAGGAGCAGTTGCTGCCCCTGCTGGAGGCTGGTGACGAGCTGGGAGTAGATACCCATGACGCTTGGTTGGTGTATAACAACGAGAATGCCACTCCCGAGGAGGTACAGGCTGCCATCGAGCAGCAGAAGGCCCTCAACGAGGCTGGTATAACGGACTTCACTGACTTCTTCATCAGCAATGCCCACTTCGCACTGGGTACACCCCTCGACAATGGTGTCTGCACCTATGCCAAGGACATGGAGCCCAACGGTACCACATATTCGGGTATGCAGCCCGTGCAGGACTGGACACCCAGCGACCCCGGTACGGATGCCAAGGCTTCGGGTCTCTTCGCCGTGGGTGGCGGTGAGACGGCATGGCTGGGTTCCAAGGGCCAGGGCTATGTGGCTCCCGAGACCAAGGCCAACGGGGCTACCGAGGGTAATGTGTTCGGTTTCGTGAGCTGCTGGGGTGCTTCTGCCAGCTACACGCAGCAGGTGACGCTCCCTGCAGGTTCCTACACCATCACCATCCCCACCTACAACAGCAAGGGTGGTACCGTAGCCATCGAAAAGAACCTCTGCGGTTTCATTGCCGAGGACGGTACGGAGTACCTGGCCACGACGACGGTCTTCCCCGTGGATCAGTGGAGCAACGAAACCATTAAGTTCCGTCTGGATGACGAGACCACGGGTGTCATCTCTCTGGGTTACAAGGCTGCCAACAAAGGTTCTGGTGACATGCCTCACCTCTTCATCGATGAGTTCACGCTGCTGTACAACGGTCTTACCGACTTTGACCCCAGTCTTATCGCCCTCAACGGTGCTATCCGCAGTGGTGAGAACTATGCCAGCGAGGATGTTCCCTGTGAGGCTGCCCTCATGACTGCCCTCAACGAGGCCATCGAGGCCGGTACTGCCCTGAAGGATGCTGGCAGCAATGATGCTGAGGCCAATACGGCAGCAACGGCTGCCATCAACAGCGCCATCCTCGCCGTGAAGGCCAGCCGCGATGCCTACGCCAAGTTCAACGAGTTCCTGGAGGGTACGCTGGCTGAGACCATCGCCAAGTATGAGGAGGGTGACCTGAGTGACTTCTCTTCCAGCCTGGCTGATGAACGTGACAACTACACCACGGCCTACGAGGATGGCGACTACACCACAGAGCAAATCAACGAGATTGTCAGCGGTTTTGCTGCCCGTGTGAAGACTGCCGTACAGGAGAAGCTGGCGGAGATTGCCGGTGACGGACAGGCTCACAACCTGGACATCAGCGTTATCTTTGATAACCTTACCTTCGACAACCGCAACACCGCAGGTTGGACGGCAGGACAGCTCACCTCGGGCAAGTTCGAGAGTCAGCAGAATGGTGTGGCTGAGGTATGGAGTGGCAGTGCCGTAGATTTCACCGTGTCAACCACACAGGCTGGTCTGCCCGCCGGTGCCTATACCATTTCAGCTCCTGCTTGGTACCGTAAGGCTGGCGATGCCGCTGCAGGTTATGACCTGATGGAAGATGAGGCCGCTGGTAAGGCATATATCTTTGCCGGTGGCAATAAGACCGAGCTTATCAGCCAGTACGCAGACCAACTGCTGGGTGCTGAGGAGGATGACATGCACAACGCTGAGGTAGGTGGTTCCTACGTGGTCAATGGACAGGCTCAGGCCCAGAAGGTATTTTATCAGTCTGACATCGACGTGATGAATAGCGTGACCACGGCGCTTGCCGAGGAAGGTGAGCTGACCTTCGGTTTCAAGGGTGAGAACCTCAGCAGTGGTACCTGGACCGTATGGGGTGGTCTTTCCGTAGTATATAAGGGGGCTGACGAGTCTCTGACACTCGCTGCACTGGATGAGGAAATCCAGTCATTGGTGAACGAGGCTGTATATTTCAGTGAGAACAGTCTGGCCATCAACGTGGCAGAGACCAACAATGCCCTGGGTGAGGCTGCTTCTGCCGGTGAGGCTGCCCTGGAGGGTGATGTGGAGGCCAAGAAGGATGCCATCACGGCGCTGAAGGATGCCATCGCACTCTCCAAGGAGTCCGAGTCGCTCATCAACCGTCTCTTTGAGGTTCACACCATGTATGCCAACCTCCAGTCGATGTCGGAGGTAGTGAGCACTGATACGGAATTCGATGCCCTTATCGAGGAGAGCAATCCCGAGGGTGAGTTCGAGAGCAACGCTGCCATCGAGGCCTTCATGGCTGCTCTGCCCACTGCATGGACCAAGTATGTATGTGCCCAGAAGGGTATGGCAACAGCTACCGAGGCTGCTCCCGTGGATGTTACCGCTGCGGTCATCAACGCTGGCTTCGAGGGTGCTCTGGGTGATGCTACGGGTGCTTCTTACTGGGATGTCACCAAGGATGGTGGCAACGAGGGCTACCAGGCTGGTATCTATGAGTTCTACAACAACAACTCCTTCCAGATTTCCAAGACCATCGAGGGGCTGACGCCCGGTTATTATGCCGTGAAGGTACAGGCCATGTACCGTTCGGGCAACAACGAGCCCAATGCAGAGGCCATGGCTGCCGACACCCTCAACTACGCACAGCTCTTTGCCAACGGTCGTGAGATGAACCTCAAGAACCAGCTCGACCTGGAGGATGCTCCCGACTACGGCTATATCGCTGGTGCCGGCGTAGGTCAGGATGGTGAGGCTAAGGTTAGCTACAAGGACAATGCTGAGTTTACCGTACCCAACAACCGTACCGTTCTGGCTGTCTATTTCGAGATGGGTCTCTATGAGAACGAGCTGCAGTGCCTGGTGGCCGAGGACGGCGTGCTGACCTTCGGTCTGAAGAAGGCTGCCCATGTGGATGGCGACTGGTGTCCTTTCGACAACTTCCGTCTCCTCTACCTCGGTACCGAGACTCCCACTGCCGTGGAGTGCATCAAGACTGTGGCTGATGACAAGTCTGCTGACATCTACGACCTCCAGGGTCGCCGCATCCAGCGTGCTGCCAAGGGTCTGTACATCAAGGCTGGCAAGGTCTATATCGTGAAATAATTCCCTCCCTGAGGATGGACGGACTTCCCCGTCCATCCTTATATGTCCGGAGGCATCCGTCCTGTAAGGTTTGGATGCCTCTCTTTTTTTTTCTGCTTTCGTCTGTACCCCGAAATTTACCGCTTGTCTCTGCTCTCTTGCCGCATAGCCTTCCGGTGTCACACGCCCCCTTGCGTATTATCGAATTTTTGCGTAACTTTGCGTTACGATAAAAGAAATTGTGGCAAGCATAATTCGTAAAGTGAGTAGCATGTGAATGCGAAAAGGCCGTGTGGTAATCTCTTGAGGATTGGGATTATTCAATATCATAGTGTAAATCAAACTAAATCCTCGTGTTATTGTTTTTGAGGAGTCTTTTGCAGGGTGTTTCCCCTCAAAAGACTCCTGCTTTATTTATGGTTTACTGAAGAGATAGACAATTAAAAAGGCACCACAGATGTAGAACGCCCAGCGGCCGAACAATAATGGGCAATGAACCTACTATACATACTTGTTGCGGGATGTTGGAACCAGTTCCTGCGAGCTGAAAGGTTAATAACCTTATCGGCGATGAAGATATGTGGCATCGACCATGCAGCTATGTGTCCCGTCTCAGAAATCAGATACATCGACCCCACGTTAAAATAGGAGGTGCTGTCTCGTGGGCAAAGGGTGCCAGAGAAGCCTTCTTCTTCCATACATCACGATGAAGTCTGAATGAGGCGAGGCTAAAGCGTTCTTCAAAGACTCCTGTTGCGCCAACCTCTCGACGAATTCCATTCTTAGTCTTTTTGAAATTACTAACCTAGAAAATACTATTTATGACATTATAAACATTCTTTCTGTTTGGAATCGCCGCAAAGATAATAAGAAAAACCCAAATATGCGAGCTTTTCGTACTAAATCGTACTTTTTTAATGAGATTTAGTACAAAAAGCCCGCATATTTTGGTTTGCATGGGAAATAACGGAAATGGGCAGTGTCTGATATTGTTCGCGTTTTCGGCTAAAAGGCCATGTTTTTTGGGGCAGAGGGACAGGTACGTTGGTTCAAAACTCGCCAACGAAGGACATATCTATTTCC
>CALZGT010000169.1 GCA_945787235.1 uncultured Prevotellaceae bacterium | reverse complement strand
CGCAGGTATCTGCATGAGGCAACGCAGGTATCTGCGCTGAAACCACATAGTTTTAAGGTGTCAGAGGGACAGGTACGTTGGTTCATAACATAAAATAAATAAGTAGGTGTGCAAAATGATTTTTCTCAAATTAATTTGGTCTTTCGCTCGCTTATTCGTACCTTTGACCTATGGTCTTAGGTACTTTCGCTCGGAAATTCTCAAATTAATTTGGTTTTACCCAATTTCTTTCGCGCCTCAGCAAATAAAAACGAGTTTTTTTTGCATTCGGCTTGTCGAAATTTGGAATTTCGCTCGCTTATTCGTACCTTTGCAGCCGATTTTTTAGACATTATATATTTTAGAAACATTTCAAGAACAAAAACGATTGATTTATGGATAAAATCAGTTACGCTTTGGGTATTGGCATCGGCCATCAGTTGAAGAGCATGCACATCGAGGGATTCAACCTTGAAGACTTCAGCCGCAGCATTGCTGCCGTACTCTCCGACGAAGCTACCGAGATGTCTGCCCGCGAGGCCCAGACAATGCTGAACGAGTACTTTGAGAACAAGGCCAAGGAGCAGAGCCAGCAGGCTATCAGTGAAGGAGCGGCTTTCCTGAAGCAGAACGGTGAGCGTGAGGGTGTGACGACAACCCAAAGCGGTTTGCAGTATGAGGTGCTCTCTGAGGGTACAGGCAAGAGTCCCAAGGCTACGGACAAGGTACGATGCCACTATGAGGGAAGACTCATCAGCGGTGAGGTCTTCGACAGCAGTTACCAGCGCAACGAACCTGCCGACTTCGGTCTGAACCAGGTTATTCCTGGCTGGACAGAGGGCGTGCAATTGATGAAGGAGGGTGCCAAGTATCGTTTCTATATTCCTTACCTGTTGGGTTACGGAGAGCGCGGTGCCGGTTCAGCCATTCCTCCCTACAGTACCCTCATCTTTGACGTAGAGCTCATCAAGGTGCTCTGATACTTTTAGATTAACAACAATTATTATATCCAAAAAAAATGAAAAAGATTCAAATGATGCTGGCTGCTGCTGCAGCAGTAGTAATGAGTTCTTGCGGTGGCTCAGCCCCCAAGGCAAATCTGGAGAACGATGTGGATTCTGTCTGCTACGCCTTTGGCGTAAGCCAGTCACAGGGATTCGCCGACTATGTGTGCAACAAGGACATGGGACTGGGCGTGGATTCAGCCTACATGGACGAGGTTATCAAGGGTCTCATGGACGGTGCCAACCTGGGCGGTTCTGAGAAGCAGAAGGCTTACTATGCCGGCGTGGCCCTGGGACAGCAGATTGCCAACAACGTGAAGGACGGCCTCCGCTACCAGATTTTCGGTCGTGACGCTGATTCCACTCAGGTTGTCAACATCAACGACTTCCTGGCCGGTTTTATCAATGGCATCAAGAATGACACTGCCGTCTTCAACTCTGAGGGCGCCAGAAAGTACATCGAGACCCAGATGGCTGTGTTCCAGAAGAGAGCCCAGGAGGCCAGCGCCAAGAAGATGGAAGAGGAGTACGGTGAGTACAAGAAGCAGAACGAGGCTTACATGAAGAAGGTGGCCAAGAACGACAGCGTACAGGCCCTGGACAATGGCGTATATTATAAGGTACTGAAGGCTGGCAAGGGTGAGATTCCTACTGCCGACAGCCGTGTGAAGATTCACTATGAGGGCAAGACCATCGATGGCAATGTCTTCGACAGCAGCTACAAGCGCAATGAGCCTCAGGAGTTCAGCTGCAGCCAGGTGGTAACCGGTTTCAGCACCGCACTGACCCACATGCCTGTAGGTAGCAAATGGGAGGTATATATCCCTGCAGAGGCTGGCTACGGTGCACAGAACACTGCAAGCATCAAGCCCTTCTCAACCCTCATCTTCACCATCGAACTGCTTGAGGTCATCAAGTAAGCATCATGAAGAAGATTCTGTTCGTCCTGGCCTGTGCCATGGTGTGCTGCACCATGGCGGCCAAGGACAAGACCAAGAAGACGGCCAAGGGCAAGAAGCAGAAGGCTCCGGTAGAGGTCGTAGATACGGTAAGTGCTGACATCTTCAGCTTCCATATCGGACGGGCCAATACCAACGGTCTGAAGCAGTACCTCATGCAGCGCATGGGAGTCGAGGAGGCCTACATGGATGCTTTTCTGGAAGGTTTCGATGTAGGAGAAATGGGAGAGGCGGAAAAGCGCATGAAGGCCCGTCTGGCCGGTATGGAAATCCGCAGTCAGGTGGAGCAGCAGGTGATGCCCGGTATCAGCAAGCAGATGAACGACTCCGTCAACCTCCTGAACAATACTGAGTTCCTGCGCGGATTCCGTGCGGGTATCAAGGGCGAGGAGGTACCTGGGGTAAGCATGGACAGCACCCAGACCCTCGTGCAGAAGCAGATGGCCTACTACACCAATACCAACCTGGAGCGCAAGTACGGAGCCAACCGCAAGGCTGGTGAGGAATTCCTCAAGGCCAACGGCAAGAAGAAGGATGTAGTGACGCTGCCCAGCGGACTGCAGTACAAGGTGATTACCAAGGGTGAGGGTGAGATTCCCACCGCCACCCAGAAGGTCAAGGTACACTACCGCGGTACATTGATAGACGGTACGGAGTTCGACAGCAGCTACAAGCGCAACCAGCCGGCTACCTTCGGATGCAACCAGGTCATCAAGGGATGGACCGAAGCACTGACGATGATGCCCGTAGGCAGCAAGTGGGAACTCTACATCCCCTACCAGCTGGCATACGGGGAGCGTGAGAGTGGAGGGATTCCTCCTTTCAGCTGTCTGCTCTTTGAAGTCGAGCTGCTGGAAATTGTCAAGTAAGCCTGAACTTAGGTCTTACTAAGTGACATAATTGCAAGAAAAAAATAAAAAAAGGCACTAAATCGATGGTTTAGTGCCTTTTTTTATGTTAAAAATACAGTTTGCATTGATATTTTCCGTAACTTTGTCCAAACATTAATGCAAAAACATGGAAAAGATAGACGAACTGGACAAGAAGATTCTGGAAATCATCTCTAATAATGCACGTATTCCTTTCAAGGACGTGGCTGCTGAATGTGGCGTGAGCCGTGCTGCCATACACCAGCGTGTGCAGCGCCTCATAGATATGGGTGTCATCGTGGGCTCTGGCTATCATGTCAATCCCGCCAGCCTGGGCTACACCACCTGTACCTATATCGGCATCTCGCTGGCTAAGGGCTCGATGTATAAACAAGTGTGCGAGGAGTTCGAGAAGATACCTGAGATAGTGGAATGTCACTTCACCACCGGTCCCTACACCATGCTTGTCAAGCTCTATGCGCGTGACAATGCTCATCTCATGGAGTTGCTGAACAACTGCATCCAGGAGATTCCCGGCGTGATGTCCACCGAAACCCTCATCTCCCTCCGACAGAGCATCAAGAAGGAAGTGCCCATCGGTCGTCAGCACAGCGAGAAAGCACCCTCGATGGAGGAGGATTGGCAAAAAATCAATGATTGAGTTCTTTCATGCAGTTTCACTGGAAAGAGACATACAAAGAGTGGCATGACTCGTTCCCAGCATGGCACAGAAAGCCCGTGATAGGTATCACGGGCAATTTTGGTGATAAGGGATGTGAACTGGCAGAGGCCTATTACCGTTCGGTATGGGAGGCTGGGGCCATGCCTCTCATCATTCCCCCTCTGTCTGGTGCCGATGCCATTGGTACGGTGCTGGACACCATAGATGGACTGCTGCTTTCGGGAGGTGCCGACCTCAATCCCCTCTACTGCGGTGAAGACCCTGTACCTGCCCTGCATGGCATCAATCCCCGCCGCGATGCCATGGAACTGCTGCTTGTCAGGATGGCCTTCGACAGGCAGATTCCCATGCTGGGTATCTGCCGCGGCATTCAGGTCATGGCCGTTGCACTGGATGGCAGTATATGGCAGGACATCTATACGCAACAGGCTGGAGTCTGCATCAAGCACAGTCAGGACCTCGAACGTGGCGTGGCTTCGCATTGGGTGGATATCGAGAAGGATTCTACCTTATATAATATAATGCAGACGACACACCTTGCCGTCAACTCCTTCCATCACCAGGCCGTCAGGGAGCCTGGTCCCCACCTCCGTGTGGCGGCACGCAGTGCGGATGGAGTGATAGAGGCCATAGAGAGCAGTGAGCAGAAGAGTCTGCTGGGCGTGCAATGGCATCCGGAGTGTTTCATGGACTCTGGGGATGACAGCATGCTTCCCATCTTCCGCTGGCTGACACAGGAGGCTTCACTCTTTGCACAGACACGCTGGGTACATGGCCATATCCTCACGCTGGACAGCCACGAGGACACCCCCATGTTTTTCCCACAGGGGGTACGTTTCGACCACAGGGATGACCATGTGCTTGTCGATCTCCACAAGATGTATGAGGGGATGCTCGATGCAGGCATCATGGTAGCATATCTGCCCCAGAAGGAACGCGATGAGGCTTCGTTGCAGCAAGCCGTGAAGGATGCCAATGCCATCCTGGACCAACTGGAGGACATGGTGAAGGCTCATCCTGAGCATGTCGCTCTGGCTCGTACCCCGGACGACCTCTACCGTCTGAAGAAGGAGGGCCGTAAGGCCATCATGATGGGGGTGGAGAACGGCTATGCCCTGGGACGCGACCTGGGCAATGTGAAGCGGTTGCGCGACCGGGGGGTAGTGTATCTCACGCTTTGCCACAACGGAGACAACGACATCTGTGACTCCTGCCGGGGAAAGGCGGAGCACGGAGGACTGAGCGATTTCGGGCGCAGCGTGGTGAAGGAAATGAACCGGGTAGGGATGCTGGTGGATATGAGCCATGCTGCCGAATCGTCTTTCTGGGATGCCTTGGAACTGAGTTCTGCCCCCATCGTGTGCAGTCACAGTTGTTGTCGTGCCTTGTGTGACCATCCACGCAATCTGACTGACGAACAGATGAAGGCCTTGGCCCAGAAGGGTGGGGTGATGCAGGTCACGCTTTATGGAGGTTTCCTCCGCAAGGAGGGACAAGCCACCCTCCGTGACGTGCTGCGGCACATCAACCATGCCGTCCAGGTGATGGGCATCGACCATGTGGGTATCGGAACAGACTTTGATGGTGATGGAGGGGTGCCCGGAGTGGCAAGTGCCTGTGAACTGCCCAACCTCACGCGAGAACTGATACGCGAGGGTTACTCGGTGGATGACCTGCGAAAACTGTGGGGAGAGAATTTCCTGAGAACCATGCGCAAGG
>CALZGT010000168.1 GCA_945787235.1 uncultured Prevotellaceae bacterium | reverse complement strand
GAACTACCTGCACAAGATTCAGACATCCAACGAGTTCCTGCTCTCGCTCATCAACAACGTGCTGGAGATGGCACGCATAGAAAGCGGCAAGACCACACTGGACGAGCAACTCATGGACTTCGATGAGTTCCACGACACCCTCAATGCTGTCTTCGAACCGCAGATGCAACAGAAGGGTATCACCTTCACCCGTACGGCCGAAATCGAGCACATGAACATCCTCTGCGATGTCACCAAACTCCGTGAGATTTACCTCAACATCCTGAGCAACGCCTTGAAATATACGCCCCGCGGTGGAAAAGTCACGATGCACACCATCGAACTTCCGTCCAATCGCCCTGACCAGGTTGTCTTCCAGTGCCGCGTATCAGATACGGGCATCGGCATGTCCCCCGACTTCCTGCCCCACCTCTTTGAGGAGTTCACCCGTGAACGCACCAGTACAGAGAGCCGTGTCATAGGCACGGGACTGGGCATGCCCATCGTGAAGCATCTGGTGGAACTGATGAAGGGCACCATTCAGGTGGAGAGCGAACTTGGAAAGGGCACCACGTTCATCGTGACCATCCCACACAGTCTGGTACAGGAAGAGGAGCAAAGACCCACGTCCTCCCCCGCGAGCAAACCCGACTACACCCTGTTCCTTGGCCGGCGCGTACTCATCGCAGAGGACAACGACCTGAACGCGGAAATCTCGGAGGCCATACTCGGCGAGGTGGGATTCCTCACCGAACGAGCCGTGGATGGCCAGGAATGTGTAGAGAAACTCCGGCAGGCTGCCCCAGACTACTATGCCCTTATCCTCATGGATATCCAGATGCCGCGCATGGACGGCTATGAAGCCACACGGCACATCCGCCAGTTCGCCGACCCTGCCAAGGCACACATCCCCATCGTGGCCATGACGGCCAATGCCTTCTACGAGGACCGAGGCAATGCCATCATGGCTGGCATGGATGGTCATCTGTCCAAACCCATAGAGAGAAAAAAGATGATGCTTCTGCTCACAGAACTGCTGAGAAGATAATGCAAACCATTTCCTTAACCCAAACAATCTTGACATGAAGATAACCAAATTCCTGCTGACGCTCTGCGCGTGCCTCTCCTGTACCCTTTGGCTCCATGCCCAACGCAATGGTATGCCCTGGCCTGACACCGACGGTCATCACATCAATGCCCATGGCGGCAATGTAATCAAATACGGTGACCGCTACTACTGGTATGGCGAGAACCGTCCCGACCGAGGGTTCACCACCGAGGTGGGCATCGAGGTGTATTCCTCCACCGACCTCCGACAATGGAAGGACGAGGGCTGTGCCCTGGCCGTGACGGAGGAACCGGGTCACGACATTGAGCGGGGATGCATCATGGAACGCCCCAAAGTGGTCTATAACGCCCGTACGAAGAAGTTCGTCATGCTCTTCCACCTCGAACTCAAGGGAAGGGGCTACGAAGCAGCACGCGTGGCCTTTGCCGTGAGCGACACCCCTACCGGCCCGTTCCGCTTCCTACGCTCCACGCGTCTTCATGCCGGGAAGTGGCCCTTCGACATGAGCCGTGCACAGCGCAAGGCCGCCATGGCCACGGATGCCAATGCCTGGAAGGACTGGTGGACACCGGAATGGCGCAAGGAGACAGAGAAGGGCATGTACCTGTGGCGAGACTTCCAGGGGGGACAGATGTCGCGCGACATGACGGTCTTCATCGATGACAACGGCAAGGCATACCACATCACATCTTCCCAGGAGAACCTCACCCTGCTGGTCAGCGAACTCACGCCCGACTACCTGGACTTTACGGGCAAGTACAACACCATAGCACCAGGCGGACAGAACGAGGCCCCCACCCTCCTGAAGCACGGAGGTCGCTACTGGCTTATCTGCTCCGGTTGTACGGGATGGGCTCCCAACGCCGCACGCATGTTCGTGTCCAAGAGCATCTGGGGACCCTGGACAGCCCTTGACTCTCCTTTCACGGGATCTGACGCCACCCTCTACCCCGATGCCACCGACCAGCCCCGCACCTTCCCGGCCTCAAAGACCTTCGGTGCCCAGGGTACCTATATCCTTGACCTGGGAGATGTACAGTATTTCATGGCCGATGTATGGAACCCCAGCCACCTGCGCCGTTCCCTACACCTCTGGCTTCCCATCACGTATGACAAGGAAGGCACCCCCGTCATACGATGGACGGAGATGCCTTTCCAGAAGTAATGTTCACGGCCTGGCAGGCCGTTGTCTTCCCAATGCAGGTGCTGAAATGCGCAGCACCCCGCTTTACCCAATGACCTTCATCACCAGCGTGCTCACCGTCTTTCCGTCGGCGGTGGGCAGGGCTGCCTTGACGAATTTCACGCAGGCTCCCATGTTCTTTTTCTCCAGCGCAGGTTCGCCCGTGGAGGCTATGAAAGCCTCTATCTGGGCCATGATGTCTTCCTCGCTGGCAGCCTTGGGCAGGAGGTCTGCCAGGACGCTGGCTTCATACTCGTTGGCCTCTGCCAGGTCAGCACGCCCCTTTTCGGCATAGAGTTTGGCATCCTCCTCGCGCTCCTTGAGCATCTTGCGCAGTATGCCAATCTCTGCAGCATCGTCCAGGGGCTTGGCATTCTTGGCGGTCTGGAACTTCAGAAACTCGCTCTTGATGGCACGGAACACCTCGGCCCTGGCCTTCTCTCCGCCCTTCATGGCGGTCATGATCAGTTTGTTCAGTTGTTCGTTTATCATCTCTTTTGTATTTTGGGTTGATTAGGGTAGGCTCCAGGAGCCTACCCACGATTATTGACCATTTTGACGGTGGGAATTTGCAGAACCCACCATAAGTTTAACGATCGCTGTTCTTTGTCAATTAATAATTGTCAAGTGTTCCATTGCTACATCTTCCACAGGTCGGTCGTTGCGTCCAGTGGCAGCATGCTGTATTCTCTCTACGACATCCAGTCCCTCCACCACTTCTCCGAACACCGTATATTGTCCGTCCAGATGAGGGGTTCCTCCCAGGGTGGTATAGGTTTGTCGCTGCAGTTCGCTGAGCCCCAGCTGTTGGCTCTCCACCTCTGCGTGGGCCAGAGCCTCCAGTTCATCCTGCAGTTCCTGTAGTCCTGCCCTGTCCCTGTTGCGTCGCAGTTCCATGATTTGTGCCTTGCGTTCCGTGGCCAGCCGGTTGAAGACCGTATTCAGGGCCTGCATCTTCATCTGTTTGGCCAGTTGCCCCATCTGTCCCTCCTTGTACTGCTGTCCCCATACGATGTAGAACTGGCTTCCGCTGCTGCGCCGTTCCGGGTTCACCTCATCCCCCTGCCGTGCAGCAGCCAGTGCCCCACGCTTGTGGATGAGTCCGGGCTTTATCTCGGCCTCGATGGTATAGGCGGGACCGCCCATCCCCAGTGCCTTGCCCGCAGGTGCCCCCTTGGAATCAGGGTCACCTCCCTGTATCATGAAATCCTTGATGACACGGTGAAAGAGAGTACCATTATAATATCCCTCCTTTGCAAGTTTCAGGAAGTTGTCACGATGGAGCGGAGTCTCATCGTAGAGGCGAACGGTTATGTTGCCAAGGGTGGTTGTAATTTTTACTTTTGCCATATTATTAATTTTTATTTTATACTTCAATCAAGTAACGAACAAGTTAAACTATGCGCTATTCAGGATTTTGTGACTTGTGGCAGACTGGTATCCGACTTGTGCCCTTTTAGTTTTGACTTGTGCCCTTTTTGATAGCAACATACTTTTGCAAACGGCTTGTCGGTTTATCGGGAATCGTGCGTTCAAGAGTGATACCAAGTTGCGGATCTATGAAGTGTTCTCTGGCTCTGCGTTTATCTTTAACACCAAGGAAATCGGCTATTTCAGCCATACTCTTAGGTTCTGAGCAGAACTCCGTAATACGCTCATTGAGGGTGAGAATATTCTTTCCAAAAGGTCTATATTCTACATCATGCGACTTGTGGCTTTTCGAGTTCGGACTTGTGGCAGTTGTTGATTGACTTGTGGCAGTTTCCGTTTGACTTGTGGCAGTTTCGCCCTCAGACCTGTGCACTTTCTTCGCTTGACTAGTGCACTTCTTCACTTCTACGGCAAATGCCGTCAATAAAGTTACATCAAACAGAGCTGGTGGATTCCCATTCTCACTCAGTTCCTTCTGCACCTGTCCGATGCCACGATTATATCTGTTGACGTAACCGAGAGACTTCATAGCTCCGGCTATGATCGGATTGCGATAATCGTTGATCTTTGGGAAATTCTCTGGGCGAGCATTGCCATAGAGTCCACCGGCATTGGTTATCTCCAGATGGTCGCTGAACTCATAGAAACGAAGAGGCGTATTGCTCTGAAGGTCTCTGTGCATACAACCATTCATAAGCAGTTCTCGTATAGCCCAATACGGATAGTTCTTCACCATGTCTTCACGCAACATTGAAGCAGGTACTGGGTATTGCTTGATGATCGACATTTCAAGCAATGACTCCAGTTTAGGCAGTAGCTCACAGTAGTTCTCGCTAAACTCACGCTCGTTTACTACATTTGAAGTCTTGTCTGTTCCCTCAAAACAGACATACTGTACGTATGCTCCGGGCATGAAGCGACGTGGGTTGCGCCCAAACAACATGATACCGGCAAAGGTCGGACAGTTGTTTGCAAGATCATACATTCCGAGTGCAGCCAACTGTTCTTCTACAGGACGTGTCTCTGATTCTAGAATCTCTTGACTTACAGCTTTAGGTAAGAACTTATTGTGGAAAACTTCCAAATCCAAGTCTTCTATCTTCGCTGCGAAGCAAGGGGTAGCATCAAATGTTGCCATGAAGGCAGCTCTTCGTTCAAACAAGATGCGCTCTTCTGCCTCAGTTGCGATGTCTCTACGAGGTCCGATACGAATGAATGTGCGACCTCTGTATCGCACAGGAGGAATAAGTGACGGAGTAACCTCAACTACCAGCACGTCACCTTCTGGAGTCTCAACCTTCTCAGTGTTCATAACAGGCAGAGGCAGGATGTTTCCGTCAGAGCGTATACCACTTATCTTCTTCATCAACGCATCGTCAACCTTCAATCCACTGATGCGACCGTCATCATACACGCCAATCAACAAATACCCCTTCTGACGTTTGCCAGGGAGATCATTTGCGAAAGCACAGATAGCCTCCTGAAACTTATCCATGTTGCCTGTCGAGATAGTACGCTCGATGCGGTAACTCTCGTCGATGGCTAATATATCGTTAAGTTCTTC
>CALZGT010000167.1 GCA_945787235.1 uncultured Prevotellaceae bacterium | reverse complement strand
TGTCGCCCAGCAGCAAGGGTCTCCACAGCTATGAGTTCATGGTGGTGGAGGACAGCCAGGCCATTGCACAGCTTTCCAAAGCCAAGGTGATGGGCGGTGAGTTCCTGGCGGCTGCCCCCATGGCCATCGTGGTCATGGCCGACCCTGCCGTGAGTGATACCTGGATAGAGGATGCTTCCGTGGCAGCTACCCATCTCCTGCTGCAAGCAGAGGACATGGGACTGGGTGCCTGCTGGATTCAGATACGTGGCCGTGCCGATGCGGAAGGCGTCGATGCTGAGGACAACGTGCGTCGCATCCTGGGCATTGCCGAGGGTAAGCGTGTGCTCTGCATCGTGGCCGTGGGTCACAAGGGCATGGAACGCAAACCCCAGAATGAGGACCGCCTCTGCTGGGATAAGGTACATTCAAAGACCCTCATCTTCTGACCCATGACCCTCACCCTCCTCGGAGCCGGTAACGTGGCGACCCATCTGGGCATGGCACTTCAGCAGGCTGGACATCGCATCTGTCAGGTGTGGAGTCGCACGGAAACCTCTGCCGCCTGGTTGGCCGAACGTCTGGGCTGTCCGGCGGTCAGTGGCATGGAGGCGCGTCTCCTGCCCTCCGACGGCTATATCATCAGTGTCAAGGATGATGCCCTGGAACAGGTGGCACGTTGCTTCATCCCCCAGGCACCCGAAGCCCTGTGGCTGCACACGGCGGGTTCGATGCCCTTGGACATCCTCCGTGGGAAGGGAACCACACGCATCGGGGTTTTCTATCCCATGCAGACCTTCTCCAAGCACAAGACCGTTGATTTCAGTGAGATACCCCTCTTCCTGGAAAGTCCTGCCGACATGGATGTACTACAGGAACTGGCCCACAGCCTTACCCCCAAGGTCTATCAGTTGGATAGCGAGGGACGCAAGCACCTGCATCTGGCGGCGGTCTTTGCCTGCAACTTTGTCAACCACTGCTATGCCCTGAGTGCCCGCGTGCTCAAGGAGGTGGGTGTACCCTTCGAGGTGATGCTGCCGCTGGTAGATGAAACGGCCCGCAAGGTGCATGAACTTGCTCCTGCCGAAGCACAGACGGGTCCGGCCATACGGGGTGACAGGGTAGTGATGGCGCGGCATGAGGCATTGCTCCAGGAGGAGCGTATGAGAGAGATTTACCACCTACTGAGCGAGAGCATTCATACGACACATGATTGACTACGACTTACACAGAATCAAGGCACTCGTCTTTGACGTAGATGGAGTGCTGAGTGCCGAGACCATTCCGCAGCATCCTGAGGGACAGCCCATGCGTACGGTGAACATCAAGGATGGCTATGTCTTGCAGCTGGCTGTCAAGATGGGGTACCATGTGGCCATCATCACGGGGGGCACAACACCGGCCGTGCGGAGGCGTTACCAGGCCTTGGGCATTCCCGATGTGCATCTCGGGGCTTCGGCCAAGATGGGTGTCTATGAGGCGTTCCTGCAGAAATATGGATTGAAGGACGAGGAGGTGATGTATATGGGCGATGACATTCCCGACTACGAGGTCATGAGCCGCTGCGGACTGCCTGTCTGTCCCTTTGATGCCGTACCCGAAATCAAGGCTCTCTGTCGCTATGTCTCTCCCAAGGCGGGTGGCTATGGCTGCGTACGCGACGTGGTCGAGCAGGTGATGAAGGTGCAGGGCAAGTGGATGGCTGACCATAGAGCCTTCGGATGGTAAATCACAATTAATTGATATTGTTGATTAAAAAAGATTATGCACTATATACTGGCTTCCGGCTCACCCCGTCGCAAGGAATTGCTGGCAGGATTGGGTCTTGAATTTGAAATACGCCTCATGGAGGGCATCGACGAGAGTTATCCTGAGGGACTGGGCGGTGAGGACATCGCCCGGCATATCGCTGCCCAGAAGGCAGAGGCATACCGTGCTACGCTGGGAGAGGATGAACTCATCATCACGGCAGATACCATCGTTTTCCTGGATGGACAGGTGCTGGGCAAACCCAAGGATGAAAAGGATGCCTGCCGCATGCTGCGTGCCCTGAGCGGACGGACACACCAGGTCATCACGGGTGTGACGTTGCTCTCACAGCAAAAGACGGTGTCGTTTGCCTCCGTCAGCCATGTCACCTTCGCCACGCTCACGGAGGAGGAGATCACCCATTATGTCACCCACTATCACCCTACTGACAAGGCAGGGGCCTACGGCATACAGGAGTGGATAGGTTTCATTGGGGTGGAACGCATAGAGGGCAGTTATTTCAATGTCATGGGACTTCCCGTGCAACGGCTATATACTGAACTGAAGAAATTCTGAAAACATCATAATAATCGACATGAAGAAGATACTTTATTTCTTGTGCATCCTCAGCTTGGGATGCTTTCTGGGTTCTTGTGACGATACCGATAATACCGTCATTCCTCCCACCTTCAAGGGCTTTACCTATGCTCCTTCCACGCTTCATCCTGGTGACACGGTGACCCTCTCTGCCGTATATGCCAGCAAGGGCAAGTATTGCTACAAACCCCGGACTACCTGGAGGATAACCCTTGA
Organism: uncultured Prevotellaceae bacterium; assembly: GCA_945787235.1. Taxonomy (GTDB): domain Bacteria; phylum Bacteroidota; class Bacteroidia; order Bacteroidales; family Bacteroidaceae; genus Physcousia. Next base: position 2,703 of record CALZGT010000167.1, on the reverse strand, counting down.
CACGCTCAATGCCGAGACACAGCAATATGATCGTGTGACGCTCTCCAACCAGCGCACCTGTTCCATCAGTGAGGAGAATCTCTCTGTCCGCTTTGCCATTCCCCACAGCGCGCGTCCTTCTCAGACCTGCCCCGTGAAGTTTGACGTGGCGTTCGACAATGCCGTGGATGCTGAGAACCAGGGCTACTCGCTGCCCAATCCCACCCAGGAAGGGTATGTGGGACAGTTTGACAACTCCGTCGTCAACTCCCTGCTCTATTCCCATTGCTCCGGCAGTCTGAGTGTGAAGCTGGGTGACTGACTACGCGCAGCCCATTGTAAATTATTAATCATTCACTGTTAATTGTACCGCCTTTCTCTTATCCTGCTTCTCCTGCTTTTTGCAGGCTCTTTGTCCCTCTCTGCCCAGGAGGCAGAGGACAGTACTGCCGTACCCACCCGTCCTAAGGTACACCTCAAGGGTAGGGTTGTCGATGAAGACCAGGAACCCGTGGGTTTCGTCTCTGTCTTCGCGCAGGGTAGGGGAGGTACCCTCACCAACCTGAAGGGAGAGTACGCCTTTGACTTTGAGGGTGGTGACAGCGTGGTCATCACCTATACCCTCATGGGGTATGAGACGCGCCGCAAGGTGCTCAAGAATCCCAGCGGCAACCTCACCCTCCACATCGTGATGCGCAGCAATGCCCGCGAGATGGATGAGGTCACCGTCAAGGAAGTGCAGCGGCAGATGGGCTCCAACCAGACGCTCAATACCAAGGATATCAAGCGTATGCCTTCCACTACGGGCAATGCCGTGGAAGAAATGGTGGCTACCCAGGCAGGTGTGAGTACGCACAACGAGATGTCGAGCCAGTACAATGTGCGTGGAGGTTCCTTCGACGAGAACTGCGTGTATATCAATGGCGTGGAAGTCTATCGTCCCCTGCTCATCAGCAGCGGTATGCAGGAGGGTCTCTCCGTCATCAACTCCGACATGGTGGAGAAGGTCGATTTCTCCGCAGGCGGTTTCGAAGCTCGCTATGGAGACAAGATGTCCAGTGTCCTCGACATCACCTACCGCCGTCCGCAGCGTTGGGAAGCCTCCGTGCAGGGCTCTCTGCTCGGTGCCAACCTCTATGCAGGCTATGGCAACAAGCATTTCAGTTTCAGCCAGGGACTGCGCTACAAGACCAACCAGTACATGCTGGGGTCACTCGATACGGACGGTGAGTACAAACCCAAGTTCCTGGACTACCAGGCCTACCTCTCGTGGCGTCCCAACCGCAATTGGTCCTTCGATGTCATCGGTTATATCAGCAAGAACAACTTCTTTTTCCAGCCCGGTAACCGCAGCACCAGTTTCGGTACGCTGGAGAATGTCAAGAACATGACCGTCTATTTTGATGGATGGGAGGATGACCTCTTCCGTACCCTGTTCCTCACGGCCAAGGTGACGCGCCAGCTGGGCAAGTACAACCAGCTCTCACTGGCCTACTCCACCTTCAGCACCCGCGAGCGTGAAACCTACGACATACAGGGCGAATACTGGCTCTCGCAGACTGAGACGCAGGAACAGCTGGGTGTGGGACGCTACCTCCAGCATGCCCGCAACCTGCTCTCTTCGCGTACCAACTCCCTTCGTCTCAGCCATGACTTCCGCCGTGGCACGCACCATTTGCAGAGTGGGTTCAGTTGGAAACAGGAGAAGGTCGATGAGAACACCCGTGAGTGGGAGAGCCGTGACTCCTCGGGCTACAACATTCCCCATACGGGGCAGGACCTCCTGCTCATCTACAACCTCAGGAGCAAGAACAAGGTGACCAGCAACCACCTCGAACTCTATGCCCAGGACACTTGGCGGCACGAGTCGAAGGCAGGCATCATCAGTCTCAACTACGGAGCGCGTCTCAGTTATTGGTCGTGGAACGGTGAGTGGCTCTTCTCGCCGCGTGTCAGCCTGGGATTCGTGCCGGAACGCAATGACAACTTTACATTCCGTCTGGCTACGGGTCTCTACTATCAGCGTCCCTTCTACAAGGAGATACGCGACACTGTCAACCAGCTCGGCAACTGCCAGGTGCTGCTCAACAAGGGCATCAAGTCCCAGCGCAGTTTCCAGTTGGTGCTTGGCGGTGAGTACAAGTTCCGTGTCGTGGACCGTCCCTTCAAGTTCACCACAGAACTCTACTACAAGGCGCAGTCCAACATCAACCCCTACAACGTCGATAATGTCAAGGTGGTCTATTATGGAGAGAACATCGCCAGTGGCTATGTCCTCGGGGCTGACTTCAAGGTCTATGGCGAGTTTGTGCCGGGTACTGACTCCTGGGTGAGCTTCGGACTCATGAAGGCGCAGATGAACCTGCACGGGAAGCAGATTCCGCAACCTACCGACCAGCGTTACAACCTCTCCATGTTCTTCACCGACTACTTCCCCAACACCACGCGCTGGAAGATGAGTCTCAAGGCACACTTCTCCGACGGACTGCCCTTTGGGGCTCCCCATACGGGACTGGAGCAGCATCGCTTCCGTGCCCCTGCCTACAAGCGCATCGACCTGGGCATGAACTACCGCGTGCTGGACAACGAGGATCGTCACAAGCGTCGCAATCCCTTCCGCAACATCTGGCTGGGACTGGATTGCTTCAATGTCTTCGACTTCAAGAATGTCAGCGGTTATTTCTGGGTGACGGATGTCACGGGCCACCAGTACGCCGTTCCCAA
>CALZGT010000166.1 GCA_945787235.1 uncultured Prevotellaceae bacterium | reverse complement strand
GAAAGACCACAAAGGTAATTCCTCAGAGAATTGTAATTAATAGAACCTACCTTTATATATTTCCACTTTTGCTCATCACTTATCTTGGGAAATTATTGGCTGTTATAATAATAATGTGTACCTTTGCGCAAAAATTACTGGTAGGTTCTATAAATTCCAACCATCATAAATCACACCTCCCGTCATGGAACAAACCGAATACCTCAATGATCCCGTGCTCCAGTTATGGGCTGTCTATTGCACCTACTTGTCCAAAAGTGAAATCATCAGCGTGACACGGATGCTGGGCATAAAGATAAAGAATGCAGGCAACTACCTCAAACCGCTGGAGGATGCAGATGTCATCAGCTGTCAACGAATGGAGGGCTCCGTAGCCTACTACGGCATAAAGCCCAGGGTGTGGCTGGACATCCTACGGAACATGGACACGAAGACCTACCAGAGGATGAAGATCTATGCCTGCATCCGTGTCAGATATTCCTCGGACAGGAACCTCGCCTTCTCCGAAGCCGTCAATGCCCATTTCAACCAACAGCCATTCGAGCAAGTGCTGGAGGCCTTGATGCCGGAATCGAAATTGCGGTTCGGCCAGACTTTCAGCGATGAGCTGATGATAGACCTGAGGTACGAGGAAAGCCTGCTGCCCGTCTTGAAACGGATTGCCGCGAAACGTCCAGCGGAACTCGCCGAGGCGTACTGCCAAGACTTGAACCATGAACGCTACGCAGACAGGTACCTTGACATCATGCAGGAGATTATCAGCGACAACCCAGACGTGCCAGCCGACAGAAGGATGGACATGAAAACCTACATAGGTATCCATCACGGGCTGATCCGCAAGGGTGACATCAAGGAGGCCATGCACATGGCCAAGGGCAGTGACCGGATCCTGCAGTGCCTCGAGGCCATCCAATACCTACAGCAGGGAGACTATGACAAGGCGTTCAAGCTGTTTGCTGCTGCCCTGAGAGGTACCGGAAAGAAACTCTTCCCACATGACATCTTCAACTTCTACTACGCCATAGCCCTGGCCTACAGCCAGTTGGATGCAGCCAGGACCAAGATGGAGGCCCTGCTGAAATCGGACGAGCTGAGGTATGCCCGACAGCCCGCCATCGAGGTTATCCTCAAGGTTACCAGTGGCCGGAAGAAGGAGGTCTCACCAATCCAAGCCTTCGGGGATGCCTCTCATCCCATCTCCTCTGCCCTCACGCTCCTGGCCATGGAACACTACAAGTTTGACACCAGCACACTCAGGCCCCAGTGGGTGAAGAGGGTATTGGATGGGGCCTCCACCCTCCTCAGGATGGAACTCTCGGACGTGCTGCCCGAACTGGCCGGAGAGAGGGAGGAACTGAGGAGTCGAACGGGTATGCACCCCACCCTGCCCCCTTATACTGAAAGGCCGGAGTGGGAAATCATGCTCGATGAACTGCTGGGGCTCTACATTAAGGGAAAAGCGCAGGACAAAGCCAGTGCTGGAAAGGGCAGCCAGACACGAATCATCTACAAGGTGAACCGTAAATACGGCAGCATCACCCCTGTGGTGCAGAAGAGCAAGGACGGCATCAACTGGACGGCTGGGCGGAACGTGTCACTGGAGAATTTTTCGAAAGGAAAGACGGAAGGAATGCAGCCGGAGGACAAGGCCGTGGCAGCCTGTGTCACCTGCTACAGCTATGGATGGTATGGGAGTGTCGCATACGAGCTGTCCGGCAGCAGAGCCTTATCTTCCCTGGCAGGGCATCCGTTGGTCTTCGACGAGGAGACGGGCCGCCACCTGGACGTGGTGATGGACAAGCCACAGCTCACAGTGAGCCTCGAAGGCAACATGTACCGCATTCACTCGGACATCGACACCAACGAAATAGAGAATGGTTACAGCATTGCCCACCCGGACGGGCAGAGCATCAAGGTGGTCAGGGTGGATGGCAACATGAAACGCACCCTTGAGACCCTCAGCCAGACCTTCATACCCAAGAAAGCCACGGAGAAACTGACACGGCTCCTGGAGGCACTCAGCGGCACCATGGTGGTGATGAGCGACTTGCTGAAGGACAGCGAGAGCATAGCCACCCGGAAGTCGCACCCGGAGACGGTGGTGCAGCTGCAACCCATGGGGGATGCCATACGCTGTTCCCTCCTGGTGAGGCCCTTCGGCAAGGTACCTCCCGTATGCAAGCCCGGCAAGGGGATGCAGGTGCTCAGCACGGCCATCGAGGGGAAGCAGGTACAGACCCGCCGCAACCTGAAGAAGGAGAAGGAGAACTATGAGGCGGTGACGGCTCTGATGGTGGACTTTGAGGAGGAGGGCACGGGAGAGAACACCTGGATGCTCACCCCGGTGGAATGCCTGGAACTGCTGGACAAGCTGAGGGACATGGGGGACTGCTGCGTGACGGAATGGCCCGAGGGCGAACGGTTCAGGGTGAGCTATGCTCCGCTGCAGCCTTCTGCGTTCCACCTGTCCATTCAGAGTGCAGCCAGCTGGTTTGAACTGGAGGGAGAGGTGACCATCAGCGACAAGGCGAGAATGAAGGTGGCTGACCTCATGGACCGGCTGGCGGAGGCCAAGGGCAACTTCATACAGATAGGGGACGAGGAGTATGTCCGCATCAGCCACGAACTGCGCAGGCACATCGAGATGGTCAGCAGAATGGCCTCACGCCACCGCAATGCGATGCGCATCTCCACCTTCAACGCACAGCAGCTGGAGGGGCTGGTGGAAAGTGGCATGGACGTGACAACGGACCAGACGTTTACCACGCTTGTCAACCGCATAAGGGAGGCACAGGAGACCGACATCAGGATTCCCAGGAACATACAGGCCGACCTGCGCAGCTACCAGAAGGAGGGCTACGCATGGATGTCACGGCTGGCAATGTGGGGAGCGGGGGCACTGCTGGCCGATGACATGGGTTTGGGAAAGACCGTGCAGACGCTCACGCTGCTGCTGAGCCGGGCCAAGGAGGGACCGCAGCTGGTCATCGTGCCCACCTCGCTCATCCTCAACTGGAAGGAGGAGGCGGCACGCTTTGCCCCGGAACTCAACGTCCGCCTGCTTAACCGTGCCGGGGAAGACCGCCAGCGCATGGTCAGGGAGGCTGGGGCTTTCGACGTGGTGGTCTCTACCTACGGACTGCTCATCACGGAGGAGGAGACTCTCTGTTCCCGCACGTGGCATACCATCGTGCTTGACGAAGCGCACACCATCAAGAATAAGGAGACGAAGATGTCCAAGGTGGCCATGACGCTGAAGGCTGACTTCCGGGTGCTGCTGACGGGCACGCCGCTGCAGAACCACGTGAGTGAACTGTGGAACCTCATGCAGTTTGCCAACCCGCACCTGCTGGGTACCTACCAGGAGTTCACGGAGCGTTTCCTGCTGCCCATCGAGCGCAACCACGACAAGGAGCGGCAACGACTCCTGAAGAGGCTGATAACACCCTTCATCCTGAGGCGTACCAAGAACGATGTGCTTAACGAACTGCCCGAGAAGACCGAGATTACCCTCAAGGTGGATCTCTCGGAGGAGGAGTGGGCCTTCTACGACAACCTGCGGCAGAGGGCACTGGCCAGCCTGGAGGACGAGGGTGCCTCGGCCATGCAGGCCCTGGCGGAGATTACCCGGCTGAGGCAGGCGGCCTGCAACGTCCGTCTGGTGGAGAAGTCGCTGGACATCAGTTCGTCCAAGCTCAGCAGTTTCATGGAACTGACGGACAATCTCCATGCCAACCATCACCGTGCCCTGGTGTTCAGCCAGTTCACCTCACACCTGGCACTGGTCAAGGAGGAACTGGACCGGCGGGGCATCGCCTACCTGTATCTCGACGGCTCCACGCCTGCCCGTGAACGCACCCGGCTGGTGGAGGCATTCCAACAGGGGGACATGCCGCTCTTCCTCATCAGTCTGAAGGCCGGGGGACTGGGACTGAACCTCACCGCCGCCGACTATGTGGTACACCTCGACCCCTGGTGGAATCCTGCCATCGAGGAGCAGGCCAGCGACCGTGCCTACCGCATCGGGCAGCAGAAGCCCGTGACGGTCTATCGCCTCATTGCCGCCAACACCATCGAGGAGAAGATCATCGCATTGCACCAGACCAAGAAGAACATGGCCGATGCTCTCCTGGAAGGGGGCGATGTCAGTGCCAGCATGAGCCGGGAGGAGATGCTCGAACTGCTCAGGGAACTTTAGTGAGCTCGTGTTCAGGTTGTTTTAAATGAGTGCACTTAGCGTATTATATCTCGTATTGTCACTACCCCTCGCGTTCATCCTTCACGACACGGAGGAAGTGATTGTGCAGCATCGTTGGATGTTGGCGCACAGGGAGTCGTTGGCTTCAAGATTTCCGAAACTTAGTCCTGTCATCGGGCACCTTTCCAAACTCGGCACCAAAGCCTTTGCCATTGCGGCAACGGAAGAACTAATTGTAATTGTCGTTGCCACCTGCTATGTTCTCGTTGGAGGCATCTGTTCCACTCAGATATGGTCGGCATTGTTTTTGGCGTTCTCCCTCCACTTGTTAGTTCACTTCGCACAAGCGATACTGTTGCAGGGATATGTCCCTGGCGTCGCCACCTCCCTCCTTCTCTTGCCCTATTCCGTATATGGCGCATGGAGCATTTGGCTCACAACAAGTGCCGTCGAATTCCTGCTTTTGGCTTTATGCGGCATCCTTTTTATGGTCGCCAACCTCAAGTTCGCCCATTGGTTGGGGATGAAAATTAGTAGGTGTGCAAAATGATTTTTATAATGATTGTATTGATTGGTGATGCAGAATCAGTTTGTGACATGAAGGAGTGTAGCGACTCCTACTCGACTGTTGTCACTGGCTGATAATGCGCAGTAGGCGGTGCAAGGATTATAAAAATCATTTTGCACACCTACTTATAGTGTTTCGAATGCAAAATTACAATAAAATTTGCAAATTACATCATTTCTAATATAAAAAAGGTGATATCTGGTGTTTTTATATGGTTTCTGCTATAGTTTTTTCGTTTCTGTTGGTGAATTGTGGCGGAGTTATCCCCTCATCTGGTGAAATGGTGCCGCGAGCATATATGCCTGTGAAACAAGGGAAAGATGTTGGAAAGGCACTGAATAGTGGCCTCTTTGATTTTGCTCACCTACTTATGGTCAATGAGGCCTATGTAAAGGAGTTCATGGAGGCTTTGGCTGAATGAAGGCTGAGATTTCTATCCACATTCTTTTTTCTTTCCAAAAAAATCCCTAACTTTGCCCTCAGAC
>CALZGT010000165.1 GCA_945787235.1 uncultured Prevotellaceae bacterium | reverse complement strand
CGCAAAGCTGTGAAATACAGGAAAAACAGCTAATAGGGCATCAAACTTGGGTTAAGTAGTATTGCCTGGAAGGCAGTACTTCCCCCTTTGTATAGCCTTCCTGGCTAATAACCCACAACCATGTCTGCGGTTCGTTGTTCATTTCGCTACAGTGAGATGCTTACCCCTCCCATGAAAGTGGCATGGGGCATGGGATATCCCAGATTGATTTCATAGTCCTGCGCCAAGAGGTTCTCACCGCGCAGCCAGAAGCTAATCATCTTGCTGAGGGCGTAATTGACGGTGGCATGAAGCAGGCAGAAATTATCCTTTTGTTCCTCTTTGCCCACGGCGGCATAGAGACCGTGGATGTATTGAAGACCGGCCAGGACGCTCCACTTCTGAACATTACAGTTGGCACCCAGGAAACCCTTGTAGTCTGGAGCAGCCACGACGGGATGCTTCATGTGCAGCAGCGAGTGGTTTGTGGAGACCGTCCAATGACGGTTGACATGATATTGCGCCTCCAGTTCCAGACCGTAGTTTTCCATCTCACCCGTATTGATGTTCTTACCCGCCACAGTCTGTATCATGTTGTCACCCTTGATGTAGAAGACGTTGGCACCATACGACACACGACCCAGGCGCTGATGCCATGCCAGTTCGTAGTTCCACAAACGCTCGGCCCTGAGAGAGTCGTGATTGGAAGTGCCATACATATACATCTCGCGCGTATTGGGATTGCGGAACCCCTTGCCTGCCGAGGCTTTCAGCACCCCCGTACCGACTGGACGGAAGACGATGCCCAACTGCGGCACCCATTCACCTCCTGCCGTCGAGTGGTGGTCGTAGCGCAGTCCCGCATCGAGAGTGAACCACCGGGTGATGTCCTGTCGGAAATCCAGGTATCCTGCCCATTCTTCATTGTGCGAATGAGCACTCTGCATGCGTCTCTTCGGAGTGGTAACCGTCTCTCCCGTCTTGCGGTCGGTGTACCAAGCCCGTCCGTAGATGTGCTGGTAGTCGATGCCCACCGTGATGCGGTTGCCCTCCATCAGTGCCGCACTCTGATACCATGACACGCCAGCCACGGCATCCCTGGAGCGGAAGAAGTCTGTCTGCGGCGTGCCGCCGTTGGCATTATAGCCGTCATTGATCTTATGCCGCCCGAAATTGTCGTAGAGGCTCAGTGCACCACTGGTGTGTTCGTAGTGATTCTCCACCGTGAGACTTGCCGCCCCACGGGTAATCCACTGGTCATTCTCCCTTTTGGGCTGCTTCACGGTGCCTGGGTTCGAGGCATTCCAGTGGGTCAGGTCGATGTCCGTGGCCAGTGTCCAATACTTGTTCACGTCATACCCCAGCTTGACATGTCCTCCATACTGCTCGAACCCCATGTCAGGGCGGTGGTTGTCAGTCCGGATGTATTGAGCCGCAACGGTGGATAAGAAGCCTCCCTTGCGCCACTGATTCGATGCCTCGGCCTGAAAGGTGCCGTAGCTTCCCGCCCCCAGGTTCACCTGCGTCTTCTGACCCTCCTCAGGCATTGTGCGTGTCACGATGTTCAGCACACCGCCCATCGCATTGGAACCATACAGCACGGAAGCCGGACCACGCAACACCTCCACGCGTTCTGCCATCAACGTCTGATAACTGTCGGATATGGGATGACCATACACACCGTTGTACTGCGGATGTCCGTCAATCAAGACGAGCAACTGCCCAGCACCGCCGGCCATGCCGCGCAGGTTGATACCGCCTGCCGCACCCGTAGATACGCCATACCCCATCATCGATCGGCTCGTCACAAACAGGCCCGGTACCTGCTGCATCAGCGTGGGCAGCACATTCGCCTGTTGCTGTTCGCACAGCCTCTTTCGGTCAACGACATTCACCGTAAAAGGCAGATGGCGTATGTCGGCATTGTGGCGCGTACCCGTCACGACGATTTCCTTCATCGGCTGAGAGTCCGTCTGTGCCGTACTGCGGATGAGTTCTATTCCCTGCTTCTTCCCGAGGTTCCTGCTGTATTTCATTTCCCTTGGGTTGTTCCAATGTTCAAAGACGCCGAGGCTGCCTGTGGGGACGCCATTGGGTCTGTAGTCGCCCAAACGGGCGTTGTGTCCTGTGGCGGCTTCACGCAGGTAGTTGTCGCAGTTGCGGCTGGAACCCTTGGGAAACTGTGGGGCTCCACTAAATCCCAGGTCATGACCGAACTCAGCATAGAGCAGGTCGAGAGCCACGCACTCTATGGCTACAGGATCCTGTGACATAAGGCAGCAACTGCTCCATTTGCCGTCGAACACATTCTTCCACGAGTCACGGTCGGCACGCGGCGCACCGACATTGGTCTGCATGCCATAGATGCCGTCAATGATATTCAGCAGCGTCTTGCCTCCGAGATTGGGACATCCCATGAGATCGACCAATGCGCTGTAGGCTCCCGGTTCGGCTTGAAACTGGCTCACGGTGCTGTTGCCGTGTTCCTTGAAGGGCCACTGTATGCTGCCGAAATGGTTCTTGGCACCAGCCGTTATACCGGAAATTTCATGGCCCTTCAGCAGGGCCAGGTTGATGAGATAGGTGGCTTCCACCACGGCCCGGGGCAATGCATTGCCCAGTCTTACGTCGGGATTCGTATATCGTATGGCACCATCAACCCAGTCGGCAGGTTCAACCCCACGTGAACCACGGGCACTCATCCAGCGGATATGAGGGAATGCAGCAAGCACAGGATGATAGATACGGTCGGGAATTGCACGTGGCCTGAACCCGATACTTGCGTCATAGACCATGATGTCTTGCTCCCTTACGCCTGCCATGCGGGTGAGTTGTCCCAACAGGGACATGAGCCCTTGCGGCGACTGGTCTATGTCGTTGTCACGGTCGTCAGTTTCGAACGTATTGTTGAGGTTGATCTTGATGGCAATCAGCTCGCCAGGCTTGTAGCCGACGTTGCCCCGTCCATGTGTGCGGTTGAAATACCGGAACATCTTTTCCCAGGCATTCCTGCTGTCCTTTGCGTCAGCCAGCATGCGGATGGATTGGTCAAACATCTTGTCCAACAATGCCTGATTGATATTTCCCTCGTCCCACCAGTGTCCGTCCTTTCCGTTCCATGTGGCCACCGCTGTATCGCGTACCAGCGTCACACGTCCGGGACACACACCCTTGGCCTCGCCTATGGGCTGGTTGGGCGTGAAGGGTTGTGCTTTGCAGGCCGTGCAGAGAAGCATAAAGACGAGGAGGCAGATAGCCTTTCCCATCAAATAACAATTGTTCTGTTTCATCGGTATGAATAAAGTTAAAATGTAGTTGTCTTTTTGCAAAGTTGCTTAGCGGCCACAAAGTTACTCATTTTTTTCAGTATACTACTACCGCTTTTCAGACCAGCGATGTTAGTTTCTTAGGCAAAACTTACATGCATTCCGCAGGTAGAACAACAGGCAATGGGGAGCCTGAGTTCCTTTCCTTGGGTTGAAACGAATGGGGCTCGATGCCCCGTTCGTTTCATGGAACAACAGTGTAGTGTGTCACCATCGTCCATTCCTTGGGTGCTGCAAAGGTAATCATTCTTTGCGGAACTGGCAAGTAATTTGCGATTTTTTTCATCATGCAGCGATTTTGGCATATTTCGTCATCGGAATCTGGTGCTCAATACCCTGATGAGGGCGCTTGGTGTTGTAGTATTCAACGGGTCACACGGACAGGTACATTGACCCTGCCTTGTGAACCAACGTACCAGTCCCTCTGACCCTTCTACAAGCTCAAGCAAACGGGTGAGGCATGTTACTGGACAGAGATTGTCCGGCGGCTCTCAACCCAGAAGGCAGTCACTACGGAAGCCACAAATAACTTGGGAGAGAAGGTGCACATGAGGCTATGCAGCGAGCCGAACAAATCCGCAGATGATATTTACGAACGACTAAAGTATAAGAAGATGCCTTTCAGAAAAATCAGAATCGAGAAAAGTTTGTAGTACACAGCACCGCAAATGAAAATCGCAAAGCTTTGAAATACAGGAAAAACAGCTAATAGGGCATCAAACTTGGGTTAATTAATCTTTGGGAGACTACGGTCTCCCTTTTTGTTTTTTATTGCATTGCTAGTTGAAATTTGTTCAGATGGAGGCTTCTCGCCCCCAAACCCCTCGGTGTTTTCTGGTATTAGATTATTTATTCTCATCTACCAGAAATTGCAGTTCTATGTTGAACTTGCGCAGCTCCATACCTATATGCGAGTGCTGGATGACAAGGTAAGAAAACCACACGAGAATCCAACCATAGGCATTCTTCTTTGCAAGAGTGCAGACAGGGCCTTTGTGGAGTATGTCATTAGCGATTATAACAGCCCGATGGGTGTGGCAACTTACAAGACAGCTGATGATATGGACGAAAGAATGCGAAAATCACTTCCAGACATGGAGGAAATGAGGAAATTGCTCACAGAGTGATCCTAAGAAAGTTGACACAACGAGTCAACAATTTCTACAACAGGTTCCCAAGGGACACAAGGATGTACAATAACATAAAAAAGAAAGTGTAAATGAAGAAGACAACGAAGATATACAAGGACATACCGGCAGGCTATCCGCTCTGCCTGCATGCCGACTGCCCGATGGCTGACAGCTGCCTCAGGCAGTTGGCCTATCGACGACATGAGGAGCTGGGCACGTTCCTGAAACTCATCAACCCCTCGAAGTGCAGCAAGCAGGCAGATTGTCCACACTATGTTAGCAACCAGCCCGTGAGGTTTGCCAAGGGCTTCACGAACTTCCAGAAGCGGATGTACCCCGACCAGTATGACAAGTTCATGACGCTGCTCATCTGCCACTTCGGACGCAACCAGTACTTCAAGCGCCGACGGGGAGATATAGTCCTCCCTCCCGAGGAGCAAGAGGCCATTCAAGTGGCTCTAGAAAAGGCAGGAGTTACCCAACCGATGGAGTTTGACGAATACATCGAAGCCATCAACTGGATACCTTGAGGCAATTTATAATTTATAATTTACAATTTATAATTTATAATTAAGGGCGTGATAAGCATATTGGCTTCAGGGGCAGTCGCAGTTATGAGATACTCCAGTACCAGTTGACTGAAACTCCAGTACCAGATAACTTACACTGAAAAGGATACTGGATCACGGATTTGACTGATTAAACTGAGATAAAAGAATCAGTAGAGTCAGTAAAATCCGTAATCAAAAAGAAGAATAAAAACGATAAGTAGGTGTGCAAAATGATTTTTATAATCCTTGCACCGCCTACTGCGCATT
>CALZGT010000164.1 GCA_945787235.1 uncultured Prevotellaceae bacterium | reverse complement strand
TGGCCACCTCGCTGGCCGCCACCATAGGTACGGGCAACATCGTGGGTGTGGCCACGGCCGTGGCCCTGGGAGGTCCCGGAGCCATCTTCTGGTGCTGGATTACGGGTGTGCTGGGTATCGCCACTAAGTACGGTGAAGGCCTTCTGGCGGTGAAATACCGTGTGAAGACACGCTCAGGAAAGATGATTGGCGGCCCCATGTTTGCCCTTCAGAAGGGGCTGGGAATGAAATGGTTGGCAGTTCTCTTCTGTATCTTTACTGCAATGGCTTCCTTTGGCATTGGCAACATGGTGCAGAGCAATGCCATCAGCATGCTCTGCCACGACTCTATGGGCATCCCTACATGGATTTCGGGACTGGCTGTCACCCTGCTGGCTGCCTTGGTCATCCTCTTCGGTGTGAAGGGCATAGCGCGTGTGTGTACGGCCTTCGTGCCCCTCATGGCGCTCCTCTACGTGCTGGGATGCATCTACATCCTGTGTGTCAACGCCTCCTTCATCTGGCCTGCCATCCAGCTCATCCTGCGCACAGCCTTCCAGCCTGAGGCAGGCATGGGCGGTGCCGTGGGCAGCAGCCTCATCCTCACGGCACGCTACGGTATAGCGCGCGGACTCTTCAGCAACGAGAGCGGCATGGGAAGTGCCCCCATCGTGGCCGCTGCAGCCCAGACGCGCAACCCTGTGCGCCAGGCTCTCGTGTCGAGTTCTGCCACCTTCTGGGACACCGTGGTCATCTGCCTCCTCACGGGACTTGTCATCGTCAGCACGCTGCTGGCCTACGACATTGACCTGCAGGGCATAGCCGGAGGCAGCCTCACGCGTGAAGCCTTCAGCAGGATTCCCTTTGTCGGCTCGCCCCTCCTCACCTTTGGTGTCATCACCTTTGCCTTCAGCACCATCCTCGGCTGGAGCTATTACGGTGAGCGTGCCGTGGAGTATCTGGCAGGCCATCGCCTCATCCTCCTCTACCGCCTCCTCTTCATCGTGGCCATTTTCCTCGGGAGTCTTTTTGAACTCACTCTCGTATGGAACCTCTCTGACCTGATGAACGCCCTCATGGCCATTCCCAACCTCCTCTCGCTGCTGTTGCTGAGCGGTGTCATCGTTCACGAGACGAAGAAATATGGGAAAGACCTTTAGGTGTGGGCTCAATCATTCATACAAAATCTGCAATGCTTGCCTGCATAAAGGCGCAGCATTGCAGATTTTTCGTTGTCAGGCAGGTTCTTCAGATTGCGGGTCTCAGTAGAAATACCTTGATAGAACCTACCTTATCTTGTTCCCATTTACTCTATGCTGAGAGATTCACAACTCCTGAGCCATGAGGCAGAGGAGGCATCCGAAGGCATGCGCCAGTCACCGCGCGGTGAGAGTGAGCAGGAACCCACCTTGGGGCCATCGGGCAGGCAGCTCCGCTTGAACTGCTGGGCGAAGAAGCGGCGGAAGAAGGTGGTAAGCCATTTCTTGATGACCTCACTGGAGTATGCACCCTTGAAGGCTTGCTGAGCCAGGTAGAAAATCTTCTCGGGACGGAATCCCCAGCGCAGTGTATAGTAAAGGAAGAAGTCATGGAGCTCGTAGGGCCCGACGAGGTCTTCCGTCTTCTGCGTGATGTGTCCGTCCTCATCGGCAGGAATCAGTTCCGGGCTGATGGGCGTGTCGATGATGTCGAGCAGGATGGTGCGCGTATTCTCGTCCGCATAGTTGTGAGCCACCCACGACACCAGGTGGCGCACCAGCGTCTTGGGCACTGACACGTTGACCCCGTACATGCTCATGTGGTCACCGTTGTAGGTGGCCCAGCCCAGAGCCAGTTCGCTGAGGTCGCCCGTGCCCACCACGAAACCATTCATCTGGTTGGCTGCATCCATGAGAATCTGGGTGCGCTCACGGGCCTGTCCGTTCTCGTACGTCACGTCATGTACGTTCATGTCATGGCCGAGGTCACGGAAATGAACGGTACATGCCTCCTGGATATCTATCTCGCGGATGGTGATGCCCAGGTTCTTCATCAGTTCCACGGCATTGGTATAAGTGCGGTCCGTGGTGCCGAATCCCGGCATGGTAATGCCCACGATGCCCCTCATGTCACGTCCCAGCTTGCGGAACGTACGTTCGCATACGAGGAGTGCTAACGTGGAGTCCAGACCACCGCTGATGCCCAGCGTCACCGTCTCGGCATGTGTGTGAACAATGCGCTTGGCCAGCCCCTCTACCTGGATGTCGAAGATTTCCTGGCAACGCTCGTCCAGGGTGCGGCCCTTGGGAACAAAAGGATGCGGATCTACCATGCGGTTGAGCGGCAATTCCTTCTGCATGAGACGTTCGCATTCCACCCTGCGGCAGTTCATCTCCTTCACTTCTCTGGCACAATGGGCGAAGGTGGTGTTCGTGCGGCGGTCCGTATGCAGGCGCTGTACGTCGATGTCGCTGATGACCAGCTGCGGCGTATATTCATGCCTTACCGCCTCGGCCAGGAGAGTGCCGTTCTCGCATATCATGGCCTTGCCGCTGAACACCACGTCCTGCGTGCTCTCACCGAATCCTGCCCCCGCATAGACATAGCCGCAGATGCAGCGGGCACTCTGTTGGCTGACAAGCTGGCGCAGGTAGGCATATTTGCCGATGTAGTCGTTGGAAGCACTGAGGTTGAAGATGATGTCAGCTCCCAGCATCGTGAGTTGCGTGCTGGGAGGCACGGGAGCCCAGACATCCTCACACAGTTCCACGCCGAAGGTACAACTCGTGGTGTGGAAGAGGCTGTGCCTGACGAGCGGTATCTGTTGTCCGCAGCACCAGATGGAACCTTCAGGAATGTCTGCCGCACTGGTGAACCAACGCTGTTCGTAGAACTCATTGTAGTTGGGCAGATATGTCTTGGGCACGATGCCCAGAATCTTGCCACGCTGCAAGATAGCCGCACAGTTCAGCAGCGAGCCACAATAGGGAAGAGGTAGTCCCACGATGGCTACTACATCGTAGTTGCGGGTAAAGTCCATCAGGCTGATGAGACTGATTTCCGCGTCATCGAGGAGTTGCTGCGAGTGGAAGAGGTCCTGACAGGTATAGCCCGTGATGGAAAGTTCGGGGAAGCAGACCACCTCCACGCCATTCTGTTCGGCCTGCATAAGGAGGCTCTTGATCTGTTCCGTGTTAAAAGCACAGTCAGCCACCCTCACATTGGGGATGGCTGCTGCTACCTTGATAAATCCGTGTTGCATGACGAATGAGGTTACTTGATGAGACTTACGCTGCGTTTCACGAAGCGGGTGAGGGCCTCTCCCTTCAGCATACCGTTCTGCAGCAATGCCAGGTCAATGAGCTGGTGTACCCGTTCGTTGCCTTCTCCGTAAGCCTTGAGGACAGCCTCCTTCTTCTCACGCTCAGCCTGCAGCTTGTCGTTGCAGTCCTTGAGGTCATCCTTCTCTGACTGGGTTATCTCCTCAGGCTTCTTCTTGTCCTGTTCCTGACGGAGTACGGCCTGCCTTGCACTCAGCCCCTTCATCTCGCTCACGATGGGCTTGAGTTCAGCCTCGGTGGCTGCCTCGCTGTCGTTGAGCACAGACTTGATGAGGGGCGCATCGCTGTTGAGAACCAGGGTGTACATGTCGGGCATCTCTCCGTAGAAAGCCATGCCAGGCTGCATGCGGCTCATCTCCTTCATGCGTCGCATATACTCACTCTGGGTAATCATGACGGGGAGCGCATCCTCGCCCAGTGCCTGTACCTCCACGTGGTACTCCGTCTTGTCCGTCTTGGGCATCTGGCTGCGGAAGATACCTGCGAGGTTGTCACCGCGTTCAGCCTCCAGGACATCGCGCTGCACGTCCTCCTTCTGGATGATGCGGTCGATGACGTCGCTATCTACACGCGTGAAGGAAGTCTTTTCCAGCTTGCGTTCCAGCATCTGTACGAGGGGCGTATCCAGCTGGCCGTCCATCATGAGCACGCTGTAGCCCTTGGCCTCCGCTGCCTGGATGTAGGTGTACTGGGCCTCGCTGTCTGTGGCATAGAGATAAACGAGCTGTCCGTCCTTGTTCGTCTGGTTGTCCTTGATGAGAGCCTGGTACTCTTCCAGCGTGAAGTGCTTGTCGTGCGTGTCCTTGAAGAGGAAATACTTCGAAGCCTTGTCGTAGAAATCCTCCTGCGAGAGCATGCCATAGTGGATGAAAATCTTGATGTCATCCCACTTCTTCTCAAACTCCGGTCGGTCACTCTTGAAGATGCTCTGCAGGCGGTCGCTCACCTTCTTCGTGATGTAGGAAGAAATCTTCTTCACGTTCTGGTCACTCTGCAGGTAGCTGCGGCTCACGTTGAGGGGAATGTCGGGAGAGTCGATGACGCCATGCAGGAGCGTGAGGAATTCCGGCACGATGTTCTCCACGTTGTCCGTGACGAAGACCTGGTTGCAGTAGAGCTGAATCTTGTTGCGCTGGAGATCCAGGTTGTTCTTTATCTTGGGGAAATAGAGCACGCCCGTGAGGTTGAAGGGATAATCCACGTTGAGGTGAATCCAGAAGAGCGGCTCGTCGTGCATGGGGTAGAGGGCACGGTAGAACTCCTTGTAGTCCTCGTCCTTGAGGTCAGCGGGCTTGCGGGTCCAGATGGGTTCCGTGCTGTTGATGACATTGTCCTCGTCCGTGTCCTGGTACTTGCCGTCCTTCCATTCCTGCTTCTTGCCGAAAACCACGGGTACGGGCAGGAAGTTGCAGTACTTCTTCAGCAGTCCTTCCAGCTTGCTCTGCTCCAGGAACTCTTTGCAGTCATCATCCAGGTACATGATGATGTCGGTACCGCGTCCGTCCTTCTCCGTCTCCTCCAGGGTGAAGGAAGGTGAACCGTCGCAGCTCCATTTCTGTGCAGGTGCGTCCTGGTAGCTCTTGGTGACGATTTCTACCTTCTTGCTGACCATGAAGGACGAGTAGAATCCCAGTCCGAAGTGTCCGATGATGGCATTCGCGTCATCCTTGTACTTGTCGAGGAAATCGTTGGCACCCGAGAACGCAATCTGATTGATGTAGCGGTCTATCTCGTCAGCCGTCATGCCGATACCCATATCGCTCACGGTGATGGTGCCTGCCTCCTTGTCCAGCTTGACGGAAACCTTGAGGTCTCCCATTTCGCCCTGGAAGTCACCCTTGCCGGCCAGGGTCTTGAGTTTCTGGGTGGCATCCACGGCATTGCTTACAATCTCGCGGAGAAAAATCTCATGGTCGCTGTAGAGAAACTTTTTGATGACGGGGAAGATGTTCTCAGTTGTAACCCCAATGTTACCAGTTTGCATAATAACTTATATTTTAAATGATTGTTCTTT
>CALZGT010000163.1 GCA_945787235.1 uncultured Prevotellaceae bacterium | reverse complement strand
GTGGCCACACCCACGATGTTGCCCGTACCTATGGTGGCGGCCAGCGAGGTGGCCAGTGCTCCGAACTGGCTGACATCCCCCGGCGAGCCGTCATCCTTCTGGATGCTCAGGCGTATGGCCTTGAAGATGCGCCGCTGGGGAAACTTCAACCTTACTGTAAGGTAGAGGTGAGTGCCGAGCAACAGGATTATCATGGGCCACCCCCACAGGAATGTCCCCACGCTTTCAATCAGATGATTCATCATGCTTTTTGTTTCTTGGAAATGATTTTGCAAAGGTAGCAAAAAGAAAGCAAAACCACAACTTTTCCTGCCATTTTTACACAAAATCCCTATATTTACTTCCCCCACCCCACTTGCTTTTAACTTTTTTACCAGATTATTCTGCCCGTTTGCATTTTTTTTCGTAACTTTGTCGCCGTTATGCGCGCGCTACGTACCTATAAGTACCATTTCCGGATATGGCTCACTGCCATATCCCTCTTGCTGTGTACCTCCCTGAACGCGCAGTCCGACACCCTCTACCACAAGTTCTATGCCCAGTATGCCCTCAGCGACTCACTGCAGAGAAACGGCGACATCATCGGTGCCTACCAGGAACTGCTCAACTATAATCGCCTGTACGATTCCCTCTTGCAGGTACTGGTGGCAGAGAAGCACGGAGCCCTGGAAGAAGACATCAACAGAAGGTTGGATGCACAGGCTCTGCAACTGCAGCACATACAGCAGATGGCAGATGACAACCAGCACCTGCAGAACGCGGTGGATTCCGTCCGTGCCCGGCTCTCGCAGCTCAACATCGAGCGTATGCGCTACACAGCCCGCCTCCAAACCGACTCATTGGCCCGTATGCACCGCAAGGCAATCACCGCGCAGGAAGAACAGCAAGCCGAGTCGGAGAACAACCTGGCACAAACAAGGCTAAGTACCTACATCCTTCTCAGCACACTCCTCTGTTTGCTACTCTTGCTCGTGCTCTACTACACGTGGCGGATCAGGAGGGCCAACCGCGTCCTGTCCAAGGCCACCCGGCACACCCAGGAGCTCTACCGTCAGGCTCAGGCTGCAGAGAAGATGAAGACCTTCTTCATCCAGAATCTCAGCCATGAGATACGCACCCCCCTCAATGCCATCGTGGGATTCTCCGACATGCTGCTCATGGGGCAGGACATGATGGACGACGAGGAGAAAACCCTGGCCGGAAAGATGATCAGCGACAACGGGGAACAGCTGGTGACCTTGGTAAGCGATATTCTTGACGTGAGCAACATGAACAGCGGTATGATGCGTCTGCACATAGAGGAGCAAC
The DNA here is from genome assembly GCA_945787235.1 of uncultured Prevotellaceae bacterium. Taxonomy (GTDB): domain Bacteria; phylum Bacteroidota; class Bacteroidia; order Bacteroidales; family Bacteroidaceae; genus Physcousia. The sequence goes on along the minus strand of CALZGT010000163.1, from coordinate 4,015 downwards.
AGGTGAATTCCATTCTGCGCTATGCCCTCAGTACCGTGGAAGGCAGGCAGGCAGCAGGAGTGAAACTGTGGATGAGCAGCGAGGTGGACGATGCCTTCACCCTCCATACTGACGTGACCCGCGTGCGGCAGTTGTTGGTCAACTTCCTCACGAATGCCTGCAAATACACCGAGCAAGGCGAGATCCACCTGCACTGTGCCCTGGATGAGCAGGAGAAGACACTCACCTTCAGCGTCACGGATACCGGCAGCGGTATAGACAAGGAAAAGGGAGAAAAGGTCTTCGAACGCTTCGAGATGCTGGACAGCATGAAGCAAGGTACGGGACTGGGTCTCAACATCTGCCGCCTCATAGCCCAGCACCTGCAGGGAGAGGTGCGCTGGGATTCCACCTATACCCAAGGAGCACGGTTCCTTTTCATCCACCCCCTCCATCTCATGCAGGACAGGGAAGGGCGCATCCATCTCCAGCAGGAAAAGGAAGGCCACACACACAGAACCACGCGTGCCGTACAGCTGGCCGTGACCGTATTCCTGCTGACCTCCTCCATGCCCCTGGCAGCCCAGGACAACCCCTACGGCATACCCAACGAAGACTATGCACGCTACGAGGAACTCATGACGCTGAGGGATGACTCCCGCAAGCTGATACGGCTCACGGAGGAATACGCCGCCCATGCCCGCAGCAGGGGCGAGCACAAGAGTGAAATCATGCTCTACACGCCGCTGGCCAAATGCGCCAAGATACACCTCAACGAACGCAGACCCTACCTGGACGTCATCAAGAAGAAGGCCAGGGAGTACAACCTCATGCAGTACTACTACTGGGCTTACTCCATCGAGATTACGTCCCTGCTCAACTACCACTGGTACCAGGAGGCCATGAAGGTGTGCAGGGTGCTCTATGATGAGGGCAAACTCCACGAGGATTACTATGCCCTGGCGCTCTACTACAGCAATACGGCCAAGTTCTATTTCGCCGAAGGATTGTTCCGTATGAGTGCCGATTACTTCAACAAGGCCATCGACATCATCATCAAGCATGTACCCAGCCAGAATCCAGCCTATTGCGCCATGGACTATCTCTCCTCACTCATCTACTGTGCAGCCCCCTATGAGGAAATCCAGCAGGAGGTGGAACGCCTGTACGGCAAGGCGCGTACGGAACAGACGCGGGCCAACGTGGAAACAGCCGGTGTCCTGGCTTGCTACCTCTATGACCATAAGGAAGCCTTCGACCGCACCTTCCCTACCCTGGCTGAGACATACCCACAGAACCTCTTGAACAACTGTCGGCTCTACCCCTACGCCAGGGCCCTCTATGCGGCACGCCGGGGATGGAAGGAGGAGGCCCTGGCCAGCATCGACAAGCTGAGGCATAACGCACTGCACAACAAAATGCAGCTGCCTCTGGCCAATATCTACTTTGAACTGGGAATGTATGACCAGGCTCTCGACATGCTCAGGCATATCGCTCGCAAGCGGAAAGGTCTGTCAAACCCCGAAAGCATGGTGCAGGGATTCTTCGACATCTATCATGCCGACATGCGCATATATGAGGAAGAGTCACGGCAGAAGGAAAAGATAGCTCGCCTCGAAGCGGAACGACTCCAGTTGCAGAAGGAGGCCCTGGAAGACTCCATAAAGGGCGACCGCATACGACTCTGGGAAGACAGCATGGCCCTCATACACACCACCCTGGAAAACCAGGTGGAGCAGGTCAAGGCGCGACAGGCGCACGAGGAGGCTGTCACGCAGGCCGAGATAGTGCGCATCCGCCACCGAAGACTGGTAATCGTGTTGCGCGTCATTGGCGTGTGGGTGCTTGTGGCCCTCTTCTACACCCTGCTGCTTTCCCATAAACGAAGGAAGGTGAAGGAGTCATACAAGCGCACCCGACAGGCCATGCGCGAGGCCATGGAGAGCGACCGCAACAAGACGAGGTTCATCCATATGCTCAGCCACGAGATACGTACGCCGCTCAACGCCATCATCGGATTCTCCGGGTGTCTTACGGATAGCAGTCAGGTGCTGTCGGAAGAGGAGAAGGCTGAGGCCATGCAGAGCATACGCTACAACACTTCGCTGCTGAGCACGACCATCAACAACATCCTGGAACTCTCGCGGCTCGAAGCGGGCAAGACGCGCATCAACATGGCTTCGCATGAGGTCTTCCCCATCTGTCAGGAGGCCGTAGCAGCCTGCCAGGGACGGAAGCCCGGGGTGGAGGTCAACCTTGAGAACGGACTGCCAGAGGGCTACATGCACTTCTTTGATACCGAACGCCTGAAGAGCATCCTGGAAAAAATCATGGACAATGCCTTGAAGTTCACCGATGAGGGACACGTGACACTCAGGTTATCGCTCTTCAACGGGGCTGACAACATAGAGAAGATGCGCATCGTCGTGGAGGACACGGGAAGGGGCATCAGCGAGGAGGACAGCGAGAGGGTCTTCGAACAGTTCTACAAGGTGGACCACTTTGCCGTGGGCACGGGACTGGGACTCTCCATAGCGCGCCTGTCAGCAGAAAGGATGGGTGGTTCGCTCGTCCTCGACACGTCCTACCACGATGGGGCAAGGTTCATTCTTACATTGTAAAATCATAAAAACAAAACATATAGGATAGTATGCGAAATCAATCGGGTGAAGCCTATGCCGCTTCAAAATACAGGGAGTACATGGTGAAAGAGGCCTGTACGCTGACGGAATTCATCAACAAACAGATGTCGGGAATCAGCCGCAACAAACTCAAGGACATCCTGCGAGGCCATGGGGTGACGGTAGATTACAAGCTCGTCACGCGCCATGATTTCCAGCTGGTTCCGGGCAATGTGGTACGCATCACCCGGCACCGCCGCAACACCGAGCTCATCAACAAGTGGGTACGGGTGGTGTATGAGGACAAGGACATCATCGTCATAGAGAAGGCCGCAGGAATACTCTCCATGGCGGTTTCGGCCAAGCAGTTCTGCATCAAGACGGTGCTCGACCAGTATTTCGAGCGCCGCCACTTCAAGTGCCACGCACACTGCGTTCACCGCCTCGACAAGGACACCAGCGGACTGATGATCTATGCCAAGAGTATTGAGGCAGCCCAGATTATGCAGGACGACTGGAAGGGGCGGGTCTTCGACAGAAGATACTGTGCCGTGCTGGTCGGAGAGATGGAGCAGGAAGGGGGCACCGTGAGAAGCTACCTCACGGACCGCAAGCTCATCACCGTGTCCTCGCCGGTGGATGACGGTGGCAAACTGGCCGTCACGCACTATCACCGCCTGCGCACGGGCAATGGCTTCACCCTGGCAGAGATGCGGTTGGAGACAGGGCGCAAGAACCAGATACGCGTTCACATGCAGGACGTGGGTTATCCCGTGGTGGGTGACCCCAAGTACGGACTGGAGGGGATGTACGTCCCCAATCCCCTGGGCCGCCTCTGCCTCCACGCCTACCGCCTCTTCTTCTACCACCCCATCACGGGGCAGCGCATGGAGTTCGAGACTCCCATCCCAGGGCAGTTTGAAATGCTTATCAATGAACAATGAACAATGAATAATTTTATGAAAAAGACATTTACCCTCGCGGCTTTCGTGGCCGCAACGATTACCATGGCAAGCTGTGGTATGTCAGGCACTTCGAACACGTCAAACAACGGCCAGCTCATCGCTTCGGGCTCCAACAATGGCCTTGGAGGCAATACGGGCGTGACATCCTCGGCCCTCACTTCGGGCCTGAACCTCCTGAGCACCCTGCTCGGTGGCAACAGCGTGAGTTCCTCCACCATAGTGGGTACCTGGACGTATGCCAGTCCTGAGGTTAGCTTCGAGAGCAACAACATCCTGGCCGGCATAGGTGGCGAACTGGCTGCCAACAAGGTGAAGACGATGCTGGGTACCCAGCTCGAAAAGGTGGGACTCAAGGCGGGGGGCAGCTCCTTTACCTTCGAGCAGGGCGGCGTGGTAAAGATGACCATGAAGGGACGTACCACCCAGGGTACCTACAGCCTGCAGGGCAAC
>CALZGT010000162.1 GCA_945787235.1 uncultured Prevotellaceae bacterium | reverse complement strand
TCAACTGTGGATGAGAACCATAACCCGAATACAGCCTCAAACCAACCATAACCCATTCGATAACCTATAACCTATAACCTATAACCTGTAACCTATACCCTATACCCTATAACCTCAATAACCTAATAACCCTTTCAATAACTGCCGTGAGGCTACATGAGCAGGATGCCCGCTATGCCGCAGATGAAGATGATGCGGATGGCACCCAGCTTGAAGAATTTCTGGGCCACGAAGGCAAAGAGGAAGAGGAGGATGGAGACGGTGAACTGCCACCATGACTCAGAGGGCGAACTGAAGTTCTCTTTCGTCATGAGCAGCAAGGCGGCCGCAGCCAAAAGACCCACTACGGCAGGGCGGAGACCCAGGAAGACGTTTTCCACATAGGGATGGTTCTTGTATTTCATGAGGAACTTGCTGATGAGGAGCATCAGGACGAAACTGGGCAGCACCACGGCAAAGGTGGCAATGAAACTGCCCAGCACCCCCCATCCCGGGGCATAGCCGGCATTGACGAGGCTGCTGTAGCCCACATAGGTGGCTGAGTTGATGCCGATGGGGCCAGGGGTGCTCTGGCTGATGGCCACGATGTCCGTAAACTGGCCCGCATCGAGCCAATGGTGACGTGTCACCACCTCGCCCTGAATCATGGAAATCATGGCATATCCTCCTCCGAATCCGAAGAGGCCAATCTGGAAGAAGGTCCAGAAGAGTTGAAGATAGAGTATGAGCATGTTTTTTGCGAGTTATTCGTTTTCCATCATCTTGCCCCAGAGGAATCCGCCCGTGCCGGCGATGAGGATGACATAGATGGGGTTGACTCCCAACAGCCAGATGGCAAGGGCTGCCACGATGGGAATCCAGAGGGTGTGGAGCGTTACCTTGGCCGTCTTGGCCATCTTGAAGACAGGACAGGCTATGAGGGCCACTACGGCGGGACGCAGCCCCAGGAAGAACTTCTGTACCACGGTGTTCTCGCGGAAATGCTGGAAGGCCAGGGCAATGGCCAGGATGATGAGGAAGGAGGGGAGTGCCGTGCCCAGGGTGCCAATGAGGGCTCCACGGGTGCCCCGCAGTTTGTAGCCGATGAAGATGGAAAGGTTGACGGCAAAGATGCCCGGGCAGCTCTGTGCCACGGCCATCAGATCTACAAGTTCCTCTTTGCTGACCCACTGCTTCTTGCCTACCACGTTTTCCTCGATGAGTGGAATCATGGCATAGCCTCCACCTATGGTGAAGAGACCGATGCGGAAGTTGGTGAAGAAGAGGTCCCACAGGTTGATGTCCTGGTGGAGTGGGGTAGTGGTGCTTGGCGTTTCGTTCATTGACCTATTGAATTTACGGGGGGCCAAATAAAGAGAGGGGGAGCAGCCATCTGCTCCCCCACCTTGAAATATTTCCGGGGAGTCCCGTTACTTGTTCTTCTCAATCCACTTGCGGGCATTGACGAAGGCCTCTATCCAGGGAGTAACCTCGTCCATGCGGCGTTCGGCAGGATACCAGGCATTCTGCCAGGGGAAGATGGCACGCTCCAGGTGCGGCATCATGGCCAGGTGACGTCCATCCTTGCTGCAGAGACCAGCCACGCTGTAGTCCGACCCGTTGGGGTTGCCGGGGTAAGTGTCGTAGTTGTACTTGGCCACGATGTTGTAGCTGTCCTCATCGTAGGGCAGGTCGAACTTGCCCTCGCCGTGGGCCACCCAGATACCCAGTTTGTTGCCGCTCAGGCTGCCGAACATCACGCTGCGGTTGGTGGGGATGGAGAGTGACACGAAGGAAGACTCGAACTTGTGGCTGTCGTTGTGGAGCATGCGGGGACGCACCTCGTCGGTCGTAGCCGTAGCCTTGCCGTGCTCCAGCAGCCCCAGTTCCACCATGAGCTGGCAGCCGTTGCAGATACCCAGCGAGAGGGTGTCGGGACGTGCGTAGAACTTGTCGAGTGCCTCCTTAGCCTTGGGGTTGAAGAGGAAGGCACCGGCCCATCCCTTGGCAGAACCCAGCACGTCGCTGTTGGAGAATCCGCCGCAGAAGACAATCATCTGGATGTCCTCCAGCGTCTCACGCCCGGTGACGAGGTCTGTCATCATCACATCCTTGACCTCAAACCCAGCCAGGTAGAGGCTGTAGGCCATCTCACGCTCGCCGTTGGTACCCTTCTCGCGGATGATGGCAGCCTTGGGGGCTGACTGACGTTTCTGTGCATCGTCCGTCTGCCAGCGGTCGGGGTTGAGGCCGTACTGTGCCAGCGTGCCGGTGAAGTCCTTGTTGAAGACCATCTCCAGGGGCTGCTGCTTGTAGTTCTCGAAACGCTCGCGCGCACAGCCGTTCATGCTCTGGTGGCGGTCCAGGAGGTAAGAGCTGCTGTACCATACGTCGCGCAGGTGGTCAATGCCGAACTGGTACTCGATGCCCTCCTGCTCCACCTGGATGAGTCGCTCGTCGGTGGGAGTACCCAGTTTGATGTAGGTCACGCCAGCCTCGTCGAGGATGGCCTTGAAGGCTTTCTTGTCCTTGTCCGCCACCTGTACCACGACACCGGGGTTCTCGGCAAAGAGAATCTTGATGATGTCCTGCTCCTTGTAGGCATCGAGCGAGATGCTCAGACCGCCCTCGGTATTGGCGAAGCACATCTCCAGCAGGGTGGTGATGAGACCACCGGCACTGATGTCATGACCGGCCAGCAGCAGTCCTTCGTGGACGAGTCGCTGGACAGCGTTGAAGGCTGCACGGAAGTAGTCGGGGTCCTTCACCGTAGGCACGTCACTGCCTACCTTGCCCAGGGACTGGGCGAAGGCCGAACCGCCAAGGTGGAGGCTGTCGAAGGAGAAGTCGATGTGGTAGAGGGATGTCTTGGGACAGGTGGAGAGCACAGGGCTGACAACCTTGCGGATGTCGCTGACCTCACCTCCGCTGCTCACGATGACGGTACCCGGCGAGATGACCTTGTCCCCATCGGGGTACTTCTGTGTCATGGAGAGGGAGTCCTTGCCCGTAGGCACGTTGATGCGGAGGGCACAGCAGAAGTCGCTCAGTGCCTCCACACCCTGGTAGAGACGGGCATCCTCACCCTTCTGGCTGCGGCAGGGCCACATCCAGTTGGCTGAGAGCGACACGCTGTCCAGACCTTCGCTGAGGGGAGCCCACACGATGTTGGTGAGACTCTCGGCCACGGAGAGTACCGAACCGGCTGCGGCATTGGCCAGACCCGCCTGGGGAGCATGACCCAGGGCGGTGGCAATACCCTTGCGGCCACGGTAGTCGAGGGCTACCACACCACAGTCGCTCAGGGGCAGCTGCAACTCACCCTGGCACTGCTGGCGTGCCACCTTACCCGTCACGGAACGATCGACCTTGTTCGTCAACCAGTCCTTGCAGGCCACGGCTTCCAACTGCAGCACCTGTGCCACGTACTCGTTGAGGCGTGCCACGTCGTAGGTGACATCCTCGTAGGTGCGGGTCACGGTCTCGTCCGTCATCACCGTCTTGGGGGAGTGTCCGAACATCTGTGCCACGTCGAGGTCGAAGGGACGTACCCCATCGCCCTGCTGGAAGGCAAAGTGTGCATCGCCCGTCGTCTCGCCGACCACATAGAGCGGAGCACGCTCGCGCTCGGCAATCCTGCGCACGTGGTCGATATGCTTCTCGTCGATGAGCAGGCCCATGCGCTCCTGGCTCTCGTTGGCAATGATTTCCTTGGAAGAGAGCGTCTGGTCGCCGATGGGCAACTTGGTCATGTCAATGAGGCCACCGCACTCCTCAACCAGCTCGCTGAGACAGTTCACGTGTCCTGCGCTGCCATGGTCGTGGATGCTGACCACGGGATTGATTTCCTCCTCGCAGAGGGCACGCACCAGGTTATTGGCACGCTTCTGCATCTCGGGGTTGGCACGCTGTACGGCATTGAGCTCGATGCCGCTGCTGTAGCGTCCCGTATCTACGGACGATACCGAACCGCCTCCCAGTCCGATGCGGTAGTTGTCGCCACCTACCACAACGACCTTGTTGCCCTTCTGGGGCTCCTTCTTGAGGCAGTCGCGCTTGGTGCCGTAGCCTACACCTCCGGCCAGCATGATGACCTTGTCGAAGGCATATTTCTCCTGCTCGTTCTCCTGGTGCTCGAAGGTCAGGACAGAACCGCAGATGAGCGGCTGTCCGAACTTGTTGCCGAAGTCGCTGGCACCGTTGGAAGCCTTGATGAGAATCTGCTCAGGTGTCTGGTAGAGCCACTTGCGCACGGGCAGAATCTTTTCCCATTCGCGGTCCTCCTCCGTACGGGGGTAACTGGTCATATAGACAGCCGTTCCGGCAATGGGCCAGGAACCTACACCGCCACCCATACGGTCGCGTATCTCACCACCCGTACCCGTCGAGGCACCGTTGAAGGGCTCCACGGTGGTGGGGAAGTTGTGGGTCTCAGCCTTGATGCTGATGACGCTGTCGATGTTGCGGATGACGAAGTAGTCGCTCGTGGCATGGTCCTGGGGGGCAAACTGCTCCACGACGGGACCCTCGGCGAAGGCTACGTTGTCCTTGTAGGCAGAGATAATCTTGTGGGGATTCTCCTGGGTGGTCTTCTTGATCATCTGGAACAGGCTGGAGGGCTTCTCCTCGCCGTCGATGATAAAGGTGCCGCCGAAAATCTTGTGGCGGCAGTGTTCTGAGTTGATCTGAGCAAAGCCAAACACCTCCGAGTCGGTGAGGGGGCGCTGCAGCTGTGCTTCCACCTTGTGCAGGTACTCAATCTCCGCAGGTGAGAGGGCCAGGCCTTCCTGCTCGTTGTATTCCTCGAGGTTCTGGATTTGCTGGATGGCAGCCGGCTTGATATCCACGGTGAAGATGTGCTGGTCGAGTCCGTGGTACATGCGTTGCAGCATGGGGTCGTGTTCAGCCTCTGCATTGTTTACGGGGAAGTACTCCTCGATGCGCTCGATGCCTGCGAGATTCATGTTCTGGGTAATCTCCACGGCATTGGTACTCCAGGGGGTGATCATCTCACGCCGGGGGCCCACATAGTAGCCGCTCAGCGTTTCTGCGTCTTCCGGTTGGGCTCCGCCGTAGAGCCAGCACAGTTTCTCAATGTCCTCAGCCGTCATGGCTCCCTTGCACTGGGTAGCAATGATGGTGTTCTCGGGTGTTTTGAAGAATTTGATTGCCATAAGGGTATGTTGTTATGTATTTCCTTGAATTTTGGGCACAAAGTTACAACAAATCCGTGAAATGGCGAAGAGAAAACGATAAAAACTCGCGTGCGAACCTAAATAAAAAGAAATGGCGGGCAACGAGAAGGGAATGGATGAGGGGCAAAAGGGTGGGGGAGTGAACGTGCAGGGGGGGGGACGAGAAAAGGGGCAACCAGAC
>CALZGT010000161.1 GCA_945787235.1 uncultured Prevotellaceae bacterium | reverse complement strand
TGCATCACCAATCAATACAATCATTATAAAAATCATTTTGCACACCTACTTAACAGATGAAAGACAATATATATATATTAGGTATAGAGAGCAGTTGTGATGACACCTCGGCAGCTGTCATCCGGGATGGCGTACTGCTGAGCAATGTCACCGCTTCGCAGGCCGTACATGAAGCCTATGGTGGCGTCGTGCCCGAACTGGCCAGCCGCGCCCACCAGCAGAATATCGTTCCCGTGGTCGATCACGCTTTGAAACAGGCGGGTGTGGAGCGTGAGCAGCTCTCGGCCATTGCCTTTACGAGAGGTCCGGGACTGATGGGCTCCCTTCACGTGGGAGTCAGTTTTGCCAAAGGATTGGCAGCCTCGTTGGGCATCCCCATGGTCGATGTCAACCACCTCCAGGGACATGTGCTGGCACATTTCATCAAGGAGGAAGCATCCGACCGGGAGCAGCCCAGTTTCCCTTTCCTGTGCCTGCTGGTAAGTGGAGGCAACTCGCAGATTGTACTGGTGAAGTCGTACAAGGAAATGGAAGTCATCGGACAGACCATCGACGATGCTGCCGGTGAGTGCATCGACAAGTGCAGCAAGGTGATGGGACTCGGCTATCCCGGAGGTCCCATCATAGACCGGCTGGCCCGTCAGGGCAACCCCAAGGCATATCAGTTCTCGCGTCCCCAGATCAAGGGTTATGACTACAGTTTCAGCGGACTCAAGACTTCCTTCCTGTATTCCCTGCGCGAATGGCTCAAGGAGGACGAGGACTTCATAGAACACCACAAGGAAGACCTGGCCGCCTCCCTTGAATACACGGTAGTCGATATCCTCATGAAGAAACTGCGACAGGCTTCCAAGGATTTGAAAATCAAACAAGTGGCGGTGGCAGGAGGGGTGTCGGCCAACAGCGGGCTCCGACAGGCTTTTCAGGACCATGCCCGACGCTACGGATGGAAGGTCTATATCCCCAAGTTCAGTTTCACTACCGACAATGCCGCCATGATAGCCATTACCGGATATTTCAAGTTCCTCGACAAGGACTTCTGCCCCATGGAACTCCCCGCCTACAGCAGGGTCACCGTGTAATCAGATGAGCCTTCCTGAGGGGGCAGACGCGTGAAAACGGCCGTGAGTAGCCTAAATGCAATGCAAAAATCACTTTTTTCGTGGAAAAGTTTGGTGGGATGAAAAAAAAATCGTACCTTTGCACGCTGTTTGAAGGAAGTTATTTGAATAACTAAAGAAAGAAAAAGAGAGAAATGGCTAAGATTTGTCAAATTACCGGAAAGAAGGCCATGATTGGCTGCAATGTTTCCCACTCTAAAAGGCACACCAAGCGTCACTTTGATGTGAACTTGTTCAGCAAGAAGTTCTACTATGTAGAGCAGGACTGCTGGATTTCGCTCAGCATCTCAGCTCATGGTCTGCGTGTCATCAACAGACTGGGTCTTGACGCCGCATTGAAGCAGGCAGTTGCCAAGGGCTATTGTGATTGGAAGAATATTAGAGTAATTGGTTAATAAGAGGAGAAACACGCTATGGCAAAGAAGGTTAAAGGCAACAGAATTCAGGTAATTCTGGAGTGCACCGAGATGAAGCAGAGTGGTCTGCCCGGCACATCACGCTACATTACCACTAAGAATAGAAAGAATACTCCTGAGCGTCTGGAATTGAAGAAGTACAATCCTATCCTCAAGAGAATGACCGTACACAAGGAAATCAAATAATAAGTAAACTATGGCAAAGAAAGCTGTGGCCACCTTGCAGACTGGCAAGACCGATGGCCGTTCCTATACCAAGGTTATCAAGATGGTCAAGAACCCTGAGACTGGTTCTTACGCATTTGATGAGAAGATGGTTCGCAACGAGGAGGTTAAGGACTTCTTCAAGAACTAATCTGCATCCTGCACATTTCCGCATTCACACAAATTGTGGTTATAACATAGAGAGGCATCCGTATGTGATGCCTCTTTTTTGTACCCGATACGCACAAATCGGGGCTATTTGCAGCTGAGAGGCATGTTTTTTGTCTTTTGTTTCTTTTTTTCGGAAATCTTTCGTTAACTTTGTACCCTAAAACGTAAACAGACAAACGATATGGGATTATTTGGTTTCTTCAGCAAGGGTAAAAAGGAGACGCTCGACAAGGGTCTGGAAAAGACAAAGCAGAGTTTCTTCTCCAAAATTACACGTGCCATAGCAGGAAAATCGACCGTCGATGACGACGTGCTGGACAATCTTGAGGAGGTTCTCGTGACCAGCGACGTGGGAGTGGATACTACCCTGAACATCATTCAGCGCATCGAGGCTCGTGTCTCACGTGACAAGTACGTGGGGACCAGCGAACTGAACCACATCCTGCGCGACGAGATTTCTTCCCTGCTCACCGAAAACAACACCGATGATACGGAAGGCTTCGACATTCCTGCCGACAAGAAACCATACGTCATCATGGTGGTGGGTGTCAACGGTGTCGGCAAGACGACGACGATAGGCAAGCTGGCCTACCAGTTCAAGAAGGCTGGCAAGCAGGTCTGCCTCGGAGCCGCCGATACCTTCCGCGCCGCTGCCGTAGAGCAGATATGCATCTGGGGTGAGCGTGTGGGGGTTCCCGTGGTGAAGCAGAAGATGGGCAGCGACCCTGCCAGCGTGGCTTTCGACACCCTGAGCAGCGCCGTGGCCAGCGGAGCCGACGTGGTACTCATCGATACCGCCGGTCGCCTTCACAACAAGAAGGGACTCATGGACGAGCTCTCCAAGATAAAGCGCGTGATGCAGAAGGTGGTGCCCGATGCACCCCACGACGTCATGCTCGTCCTCGATGGCAGCACGGGACAGAATGCCTTTGAGCAGGCCAAGCAGTTCACGCAGGCCACCCAGGTCACCAGCATGGCCATCACCAAACTCGATGGCACGGCCAAGGGAGGCGTGGTGATAGGCATCAGCGACCAGTTCAAGATACCCGTCCGCTACATCGGACTGGGTGAGGGCATGGAAGACCTGCAACCTTTCAACCGCCGTGAGTTCGTTGATTCGCTGTTCAACCAGCAGGCAGAATAAAGACAGAGAACTGCCCCAACCCACCGGTAATCTTTTCAACACAAGGATGAAGAAGAAGACTACGATTGATATTATTACGCTGGGGTGCTCCAAGAACCTGGTAGATTCTGAGCGCCTCATTGCACAACTTGAAGCGGCTGGCTACGAGGTGACGCATGACAGCGATGACCCGAAGGGCGAGATAGCTGTGGTGAATACCTGTGGATTTATCGGGGATGCCAAGGAGGAGAGCATCAACATGATTCTCCAGATGGGGCAGCGCAAGGAGGAGGGAACCCTCAACAGACTCTATGTCATGGGTTGCCTTTCGGAGCGTTATCTCCGTGAACTTACCGATGAACTGCCCGAGGTGGACCGATTCTATGGCAAGTTTGACTGGACACGTCTCGTGGAAGACCTGAGTGCTGACCTGCAGAACGGCACGGCGGCCTGCTTCCGTGAGGACCTGGCCCATGCACGCCGCATCACCACCCCTGCCCACTATGCCTACCTGAAGATCTCTGAGGGTTGCGACCGCCGCTGTGCCTATTGTGCCATTCCCCTCATCACGGGCCGGCATCAGAGCCGTCCCATGGAGGACATTGAGGAAGAGGTGCGCCAGCTCGTGCAGCGTGGAGTCAGGGAGTTCCAGGTCATCGCCCAGGAACTTACCTACTACGGACTCGACCTCTATCACCGACGTGCCATAGCCGAACTCATTGAGCGTCTGGCTCAGATTCCAGGGGTGGAGTGGATACGCCTGCACTATGCCTATCCCACCGATTTCCCCATGGAACTCCTCCCCGTCATGCGTGACAACGCCCACGTGTGCCGCTACCTGGACATTGCCTTGCAGCATATCGCAGACCCTGTCCTGGAGCGCATGCACCGTCATATCACGGCCGAGGAGACCCGCCAGCTCATCACGGCACTCCGCGAACAGGTACCCGGCATCGAACTTCGCACCACCCTCATGGTGGGCTTCCCCGGCGAGACGGAGCAGGACTTTGAGGAACTCGTGGAGTTTGTCAAGTGGGCACGCTTCGAGCGCATGGGGGCCTTTGCCTATAGTGAGGAGGACGGGACATACGCAGCGGAGCATTACCCCGACGATGTCGATGAAGAGACGAAGCAGGCTCGTCTGAGCAAGCTGATGCGCGTGCAGCAGCGTATCTCTGCCGAGGTGCAGGAACGCAAGGTCGGACAGGTGATGCGGGTCGTCATAGACCGTGTGGAGGGTGATTATTACATTGGGCGTACGGAGTTTGATTCACCCGAAGTGGATCCCGAGGTACTCATACCTGTCAGCGAGAGAGAACTGCGTACGGGTCAGTTCTATCGTGCCAGGATAACGAGTGCCGATGATTTTGATCTGTATGCCACCATAGAAGAAGAGGAAGGAGGGGTATGAACAACAAGGAACTGATAGCCGAACTGTCCCGCCGTACGGGACGTAACGTCAAGGAGACCGGCACGCTGGTAACTGCCCTCGTGTCGGAGATAGCCATACAGCTGGCTGAGGAGAACTCCATCAATATCCAGGGATTCGGTGCCTTCGATGTCAAGAAGAAACTGGAACGTGTCACCGTCAATCCCTCCACCCGTCAGCGTATGCTCGTACCTCCCAGGATGGAGATAAAGTTCAAGCCCAGTACGCTCATCAAGGATAAACTGAAATAAGCCGTGCCGATATGGAGAACAAATTGTTGATGCAGGACCTCTCTGCAGGCATGAGCCGTAGAAGCGGACTGGGTAAACGGGAGAGCGAGGCTTTTGTCCGTACTTTCTTTGCTGTCATCTCGCAGTATCTGCAGGAGGACAAGATAGTGAAGATTAAGGGGATGGGTACCTTCAAGGTGGTGGAGGTAAGTGGACGTGACAGCGTCAATGTGAATACAGGGGAGAGAATCCACATCAAGGGTCATTCGAAGGTGACTTTCACCCCCGACACCACCATGCGTGACATTGTGAACCGTCCCTTTGCTGACTTCGAAACCATCATCCTGAACGACGGCGTGGATGTGGCTGCCATGGAATATATTGACGAGGCGGCTGAAGCACAGGATGTGGCCGATGACATGCAGGAGGATGCCACAGCATGGGAGGATGACAACCTGACCACCCTTCCGGAGGGAGAGGATGCTCTTCTTGATGAGGCTCTCCAGGCAGAAGAACAGGATTCCCCTGTGGAAGAATCACCTTTTTTACCTGCGGAGAATGTCCAGAAAGACTCTCTTGCGGTTTCGGCCGAAGAGGGTCAGGAGGTAGCTTCGATACCTGAAAACGGCGTATCTGAGCCTGTGTCTGGGGTAGGGATGCTGTCCGAAG
>CALZGT010000160.1 GCA_945787235.1 uncultured Prevotellaceae bacterium | reverse complement strand
CTTAAATGCGCCTATTTGCCAAGCCGACATAACAAAATGACAGTTTAGGCAAAGAAATAGAGGAGAAGAAAAGGGGGTTTGAAAACAAAATGCTATATTTGCAGGTGAAAACCAACAAACATTCCGTTTACCATAAAAACACATCAGCCATGAAGATTGAAAACATCATGAGCCAGCTGGAGGCTCGTCACCCAGGAGAGAAAGAGTATCTGCAAGCAGTCAAGGAAGTACTCATCTCCATTGAGGAGGTCTATAACCAGCATCCTGAGTTTGAACGTGTCAAACTGATAGAACGACTGGTAGAACCCGAGCGCATCATTACCTTCCGTGTGCCTTGGGTGGATGACCACGGCGACATCCAGGTCAACCTGGGTTACCGCGTGCAGTTCAACAGTGCCATTGGCCCTTACAAGGGTGGATTGCGCTTCCATGCCTCCGTCAATCTCAGCATTCTGAAATTCCTCGGTTTCGAACAGACCTTCAAGAATGCCCTGACCACACTTCCCATGGGAGGCGGCAAAGGTGGAAGCGACTTCAGTCCCCGCGGCAAGAGCGATGGCGAGATCATGCGCTTCTGCCAAGCCTTCATGAGCGAACTGTTCAGATACATCGGTCCAGAGGTTGATATCCCTGCCGGTGACATTGGTGTGGGTGCCCGTGAGATAGGTTACCTCTTCGGACAATACAAGAAACTGACCCGCGACTTCAGCGGTGTCCTGACAGGCAAAAATCTGGAATTCGGTGGTTCTCTGATGCGCCCCGAGGCTACAGGCTTCGGCGGTCTGTATTTTGTCAACGAGGTGCTGGCCACCCAGGGCAAGAGCCTGAAAGGCAAACGTGTGGCCATCAGCGGATTCGGCAATGTAGCGTGGGGTGCAGCCACCAAAGCCACGGAACTGGGTGCCAAGGTCATCACCATCAGCGGCCCCGATGGCTACATCCTGGACGAAGAGGGTCTCAATGCCGAGAAGATAGCCTACATGCTGGAGCTCCGTGCCAGTGGCAACGACATCTGCGCCCCCTATGCAGAGGAGTTTCCCGAGGCCATGTTCATCCCGGGACGCAGACCCTGGGAAGTACCCTGCGACATTGCCCTCCCCTGCGCCACACAGAACGAATTGAACGGAGAAGATGCCAGGAGACTCATTGCCAACGGATGCGAATGTGTCGGCGAAATCAGCAACATGGGATGCACCCCCGAGGCCATCGATGCCTTCCTGGAGGCCAAGATGCTCTTTGCCCCCGGCAAGGCTGTGAACGCAGGAGGTGTGGCCACCAGCTGTCTGGAAATGAGTCAGAACGCCATGCACCTGTCCTGGAGTGCAGAAGAAGTGGATCATCGCCTGCATGGCATCATGCACAGTATCCACCAGCAATGCGTGCAACACGGCAAGCAAGCTGATGGATACATCAATTATGTGAAAGGCGCCAACGTGGCAGGCTTCATGAAAGTTGCCAAGGCCATGATGGCACAAGGCATTGTCTAACTATACCTTATGCTAACTGCACATCAAGAGGATGATGAGTTGAGCGGTCAGGATACGCATGAACATAGAAAGCGGATATACCGTTGAATAACCCACGGCAGGCGCATCGTTGCCTGCCGTTTGGTTTGCAAAGGCCAAGGCAGGAGGATCCGTGGTGCTACCGGCAATGAGTCCCATCAGCGTACAGTAGTTGATTTTCACGAACTTCCTGGCCACGAAACCCATGACAAGAATGGGCAATACAGTGATAATGAAACCACACCACACATAGTCCAATCCATCGCCGTTGGCAACCGTATCCACGAAGTTGGCGCCAGCCTTGATGCCTACACTGGCCAGGAAGAGAGCCAAGCCCATCTCACGGAGCATGAGGTTGGCACTGGTCGTGGTATAAGCGTTCAGTTTAAACTTATAGCCGTATGCGCCGATGGCAATGGCGATACACAGAGGACCTCCCGCCAGACCCAACTTGACAGGAGTGGGCACTCCAGGAATGGCAATGGGGATGGCACCAAAGACGATACCGACGAAGATACCGATGAAGATGGCAGCCAGGTTGGGATGGTCGAGTTTCTTCACGCTGTTACCCATCTTATGAGCCACGCGGTCCACTGCATCCTCAGGACCCACCACCACAAGGCGGTCACTCATCATCAGGCGCAGGTTGCTCTCCGCAAAGAGATTCATGTCGCCTCGGCGGATGCGGGTCACGTTGACACCATATACACTGCTGAAATGCAATTCGCCCAGCGTCTTGCCCACGATGTTGGCCTGGGTGACAAGGATATGCTTGCTCACCACGGGCACATCCTGTTCGTCCCACACGATGGACTCGTCCATGGGACCGATGAAGGCAATGATGGCCTCAGCATCATCCTGGGCACAAGTGATGAACATCTTGTCACCCTTACCCAGGATGGTATTGCGGTTAGGAATGCTCACATGCCCCTCCTGCAGGATACGGCTGCAGACAAAGTCACGTGCCAGGAACTGGCGTACCTGAAGGATGCTCTTACCTACCAAGGCACTGTTGCGCACAGCCAGCGTCATGCGGTGCGGAGTGGCATGAGGATTGGCAGCCTTCTCGTTCTCGATGGCCTCCTGTTCCTTCTTCAAGGACGTGCCGGTCAGGAAACGTATGGCAATGATGGCCAGTATGATACCTACCACGCCCAGAGGATAGGCACAGGCATAACCATTGGCAATGATAGGCATCCCGTCCCCAAAACCGCCATTGGCAGCTACAGAAGTACAAGCCTCCGTGGCTGCACCCAAGCCAGGAGTATTGGTAATGGCACCGCACAACACCCCGACCATCATGGCCAGGTTCGTGTTATTCGCCGCATTGCCTGCCTCAGGCTTGTAGAAGACGAGAAAATAGAGCGTGATGCAGCACGCCACATTGAGAAGGATGACCCCAAGGGCCACGAGGTTCATCTTGACACCTCCCTCCTTGAAACTGCTCACAAAGCCAGGCCCCACCTGCAGACCGATACAATAGACGAAGAGGATGAGACCGAAGTCCTGGATGAACGTAAGCACATTGCCAGGAGCAGCGAAACCGCCGGTAGGAGACCCAATACCAGCCGCATGATACAAATGCCCGAGCAAGATACCCGCAAAAAGCACGAAAGTAACACCAAGAGAGATGCCATTCTTCTTGCCGCCAATCTTCATGCGGCCCAGGAAGACACCCACTGCAATGACAAGGGAATAGATGAGCACGATGTGCCCGATGCTATCCGTGTCCACGAAGAGTTTTTCAAACCAGTTCATATCAGAAAATTAAGAATTTGTATTCAGATTCAAGACGTGATTTCAGGATATGGACGCAAATTTACAAAAAAAATGTTAATGCGTGAGTACCATATTATAAAAAAAAGAGGGAAAGATGTACTTTTTTCCCAAAATGGGGAACTTTTCGCGCTCCTGTCTTCGCCAATTCACTTTTATTTTGTACTTTTGCGTGCTTTTTGATAAACACAATTATTTAATTAAAACTATGGCAGATTGCAAAGAAAAACTTTTCTCTGATTTCACTGCCCCAAGCCGCCAGGAATGGCGCGACAAGATTGAGGTTGACCTCAAGGGAGCAGACTATCAGAAGAAGATGGTTTGGAGAACCAACGAAGGTTTCTCCATGGAACCTTTCTACCGCAAGGAGGACGTGGACAAGTTGCCCAACGTCAACGCCCTTCCCGGCGAGTTCCCCTACCTGCGCGGCAACAAGACCGCCGACAACGAGTGGTACGTCCGTCAGGACATCAAGTGTGAGTGCCCCCACGAAGCCAACGCCAAGGCCCTGGACATCCTGAACAAGGGCGTTGACAGCCTCGGCTTCGTCATCCCCGCCGACAAACTGAGTGCAGCTTATATTGCAGCCTTGCTGGAAGGTATTCACGCAGAATGCGTTGAGTTGAACTTCAAGACCTGCCAGCGTCACAGTGTTGAGCTGGCCCAGCTTCTCGTAGCATACTTCGAGGAGAAGGGCTACAACAAGGAGGCACTGGCTGGAAGCATTGCTTTCGATCCCATCGCCAAGATTATCTGCAGTGGCAAGGACCGTTCTGGCCTCGTCGCTTCAGCCAAGGAGATGGTCGAGGTATTGGCAGAGTACCCCAGGTTCCGCGCCGTGGCTGTAGATGCCTACACCCTGACCAACGCAGGTGCCTACAGCTATCAGGACCTGGGTTACGCCCTGGCCTGGGGTAACGAATACCTGGCCGCCATGACCGAAGCCGGTGTAGCTCCCGAGCTGGCAGCCAGCAACATCAAGTTCAACCTGGGTATCAACGGAGTATATTTCATGGAGATTGCCAAGGTTCGTGCTGCCCGTATGCTCTGGGCTCAGATTGTCAACCAATACACAGACTGCAAGGAGAGTGCCAAGATGCACGTATGCGCCATTACCACGACCTACAACCAGACTATCTTCGACAGTTACGTCAACATGCTGCGCAGCCAGACAGAAGCCATGAGTGCAGCCCT
Organism: uncultured Prevotellaceae bacterium; assembly: GCA_945787235.1. Taxonomy (GTDB): domain Bacteria; phylum Bacteroidota; class Bacteroidia; order Bacteroidales; family Bacteroidaceae; genus Physcousia. Next base: position 904 of record CALZGT010000160.1, on the reverse strand, counting down.
GGGTGGCGTGGAGAGCATCGTGGTTACTCCCTTCGATGATCCCTACGAGGTACCTACGGAGTTTGCTGAGCGCATAGCCCGCAACCAGCAACTGTTGCTGAAGGAAGAGTGCCACTTCGGACGCATCGTGGACGTGGCAGGCGGTTCTTATTTCGTGGAGACCCTCACCAATGCCCTGGCCGAGCAAGCCTGGAAGCTCTTCCTCGACGTAGAGGAGAAAGGCGGTTTCCTGCAGGAAGCCTTGGCAGGTCACATCCAGCAGACCATCAACGAGACCAACGCTACCCGCCACGCCAACGCCGGAAAGCGCAAGGAGTTCCTGCTGGGTACCAACCAGTTCCCCAACTTCACGGAGAAGAGCGAAGGCAAGGCTCCCAAGGGTGCATGCTGCTGTTGCGGTTCGGCTGAGGCAGGCGAGATTGTCGGTCTGAAACCCAGCCGTCTGGCCAGCGACTTCGAAAGCCTGCGCCTCACCACCGAACAGGCCGCCAAGGTTCCCGTGGCCTTCATGCTTACCATCGGCAACCTGGCCATGCGTCAGGCACGTGCCCAGTTCTCATGCAATTTCCTCGCGGCAGCCGGTTACAAGGTCATCGACAACCTTGGCTTCCCCACCGTAGAGGAGGGTATAGACAAGGCACTGGAGGCAGGTGCAGACATCGTCGTCATCTGTTCAAGCGATGATGAATATGCAGAATATGCCATCCCCGCCTTCAAGTACCTGGACGGCCGCGCCATGTTCGTGGTAGCCGGTGCACCGGCTTGCACTGAGGACCTGAAGGCAGCCGGTATTGAGAACTTTATCCACGTCAAGGTTGACCAGCTGAAGACCTTGAAGGAGTATAACGCTAAACTCGGAATCTAAGATTATGGCACGTAAATCATTTAGCAATATAGACATCTT
>CALZGT010000159.1 GCA_945787235.1 uncultured Prevotellaceae bacterium | reverse complement strand
CTGGCATTGGCATTCACGCTGGCGAGCTTCTGCACGTCCTCGTGCGTGCGGAGCACGCTGGTGACGATGAGGCTGTGCAGGGGGATGTGCTTGACGAAGAGTGAGTCGTAGAAGTTGCGCCCAATGCGGTTGAGCAGACGGCTCGCCTTGGGCACGAGGTAGGGAATGCTGCTCGTCATGCCCTCGTCGATGTGGTAGTAGGGCGATGCCCCCACATAGACCAGCATGTTCTTGACCAACTCTGCCTCCTCGCGCGTCTGGGGTGGGGTGATGCCGTTTTTCTGGGCTGCCGCCAGCTGTACGTCCTGCAGGTCGGGAAACTCCACGGCATAGCTGGTCACTCCCCATATGCGGTGTGCCTTGGGGAGGGCATCCTCCTCAGGTAGGGCAACCGGAAGCTCGGGGCAGGGCATCTCTGCGGTGAGCGAATCAATGGGTGTGGCGGTGTCTGTTTCCGCCTTGACGGGTAGGGTGTGCCTCACCAATGCCAGTAACAGGAACAAGCCGGCAGAAACAGCATAAAACTTGTGCTTTATCTCAACTTTTTTCATTTTCTTTGTTTTCAGCGAACAAAGTTAGCGAAAAAGTGGGAAGTAACAAAAAAAACTCGTAATTTTGCAGCAAAAAAGCAGCATCAGAGTACAGAATGACAGAAAAACATATCGTTTTGGAGGACGTTGACCCCGTGCTTTTCTATGGGGTCAACAATGTGAATATGCAGATGGTGAAGGCCCTTTACCCCAAACTGCGCATCGTGGCCCGAGGCAATGTCATCAAGGTGATGGGCGATGAAGAAGAGTTGGCCTCCTTCGATGAAAACATGCACAAACTACAGCAGCATTGCGTCCGCTACAACCAGCTGACGGAGGAGGACATCCTCCACATCCTCAGGGGGGAGAAGACACGGCGCGACGGTGTGGAGGGCGTGCTGGTATATAGCGTGCAGGGCAAGCCCATCACGGCGCGTTCGGAGAACCAGCAGCGGCTGGTCGAAGCCTATGCCAAGTCGGACATGGTCTTTGCTACGGGACCTGCCGGAAGCGGCAAGACTTATACGAGCATAGCGCTGGCTGTGCGTGCGCTGAAGAACAAGGAGGTGCGCAAGATCATCCTCTCGCGCCCCGCCGTCGAGGCCGGGGAGAAACTGGGTTTCCTGCCGGGTGACATGAAGGACAAGATCGACCCTTATCTGCAACCTCTCTACGATGCCCTGGAGGACATGATTCCCAGTCTGCGCCTGCAGGAGATGATGGCCCAGAACATCATACAGATAGCACCCCTGGCGTTCATGCGCGGCCGCACGCTCAATGATGCCGTGGTCATCCTGGATGAAGCCCAGAACACCACGACCGCCCAAATCAAGATGTTCCTCACCCGCATGGGCATGAATACCAAGATGATCATCACGGGCGACATGACCCAGATAGACCTCCCCAAGGGGGTGAAGAGCGGCCTGCGCGATGCCTGTGAGGTGCTGAGGGATGTGGAGGGTATCAGTTTCGTGACCCTGGGACAGAAGGACATTGTGCGCCACCGGCTGGTGACGCGTATCGTCGATGCCTACGACCAGGCCGACCGCACGCGCAAGGACGAGTGGAAGAAGTCACATCCGGTGCTGATACCCAACGAAGATAACTAAGAACCAATCAATACAATAAATTCAAGAAGAAAATGAATGCATTGACAAGAACTGACCTCAACCTGCCTGGACAGGTGAGCGTGTATCATGGTAAAGTCCGTGACGTGTACAACATCAACGATGACCTCATGGTCATGGTGGCTACCGACCGTATCTCTGCCTTCGATGTCATCCTGCCCAAGGGAATCCCCTTCAAGGGCCAGTGCCTGAACCAGATTGCTGCCAGCTTCCTGGATGCTACGGCCGACATCGTGCCCAACTGGAAACTGGCCACGCCCGACCCCATGGTGACCGTGGGCCTGAAGGCCGAGGGCTTTCGTGTGGAGATGATCATCCGTGGCTACCTGACGGGCAGTGCCTGGCGTGAGTACAAGAACGGATGCCGCGAACTGTGTGGCGTGAAACTGCCCGAAGGCATGCGCGAGAACGAGAAGTTCCCCGAGCCCATCATCACCCCCACCACCAAGGCTGAGGAAGGTCACGATGAGAACATATCAGCGGAGGAAATCGTAGCCCAGGGTCTCGTGAGCCGTGAGGACTGGGAGACGATGGTGAAATACACCCGCGCCCTCTTCCAGCGTGGCACGGAGATAGCCGCCAGCAAGGGGCTCATCCTCGTGGACACCAAGTATGAGTTTGGCAAGCGTGACGGCAAGGTCATCCTCATTGACGAGATTCATACCCCCGACTCCAGCCGTTACTTCTACGCCGAGGGTTATGAGGAGAAGTTCGAGAAGGGCGAGCCCCAGAAGCAACTCTCCAAGGAGTTCGTACGCCAGTGGCTCATAGAGCATGACTTCATGAACCGTCCCGGCGACGTGATGCCCGAGATTACCGATGCCTATGCTGAGAGCGTGAGCGAGCGTTACATAGAACTCTACGAGCACATCGTGGGCGAGAAGTTCCAGCCCGCTGACGGCGAGGGCGACATCGAAGCCCGCATAGCCCGCAACGTGACCGAGTGGCTGAACAGCAGGAAATAATGTACAGACAGGAGGAAATAAAGCCTTACGCCCCCACGGGCGAGAAGCATGAGCAGGTGGAGGAGATGTTTGACCACATCGCCCCCACCTACGACGTGCTGAACCACACCCTCTCGCTGGGTACCGACCGAGGTTGGCGCCGCAAGGCCATGGATGCCCTGGGCAAGCACCGTCCGCGCCACATCCTCGATGTGGCCACGGGTACGGGTGACTTTGCCATCCTTGCTGCCCGCAGGTTGGGTACGGAGGGGCTTCATATCACGGGAGCCGACATCTCCGAGGGCATGATGCAGGTGGGCCGTGAGAAGGTGCGCCAGCTGGGGCTGGAGCACGTCATCAGTTTCCGCAGGGAAGACTGCACGCAACTGAGTTTTGACGATGCTTCTTTCGATGCTGTCACCGTGGCCTATGGCGTGCGCAATTTCCAGGACCTGGATGCCGGCCTGCGCGAGATGTGCCGTGTGCTGCGTCCCGGTGGTCACCTGCTCGTGGTGGAACTCGCCAGTCCGCCACATTTCCCCATGAAGCAACTCTTCTGGCTATACAGCCATGTGTGGATGCCTCTGGTGGGGCGTCTGGTCAGCAAGGACGACCATGCCTACCGGTATCTGCCGGCCACCATGGAGGCTTTTCCTCAGGGGGAGGTCATGGAGGGCATTCTCCTCAGGGCAGGGTTCCGCAGCGTGGAGTGGAAACGCTTCACCTTCGGCATCTGCACCATGTATTTAGCAGAAAAATAATGGAACAATACGGATTGATAGGATACCCGCTGGGACATAGTTTCAGCCAGCGGTTTTTCACCAAGCGATTTGAGGAGGACGGCCGAGATGCTGCCTACCTCAACTTTGAGATTCCCGAAGCCAGGATGATTGTCGATGTGGTGCGCGAGCATCCCGACCTGCGTGGTCTGAACTGTACCATTCCCCACAAGCAGGCCATCATCCCCTACCTGGACGAACTCGATGAGACGGCGCGCGAGATAGGGGCTGTCAACGTGGTGCGCATCACGCGCTGCCCGGGTAAGAACGGTGAATTCTACCTGACAGGCTTCAACAGCGACATCATCGGCTTCACCGACAGCCTGCGCCCCTTGCTCAAGCCGCACCATCGCCAGGCTCTGGTGCTGGGTACGGGGGGTGCCTCCAAGGCTGTGTGTGTGGCCCTGGACCGCCTGGGCATCCGTTGGAAACAGGTGAGCCGTACGCCCCGTCTGGGGCAGTTCACCTACGCTGACATCACGGCCGACACCGTCCGCTGCTACCCCCTCATCATCAACTGTTCGCCTTTGGGCATGTACCCTCACACGGACACCTGTCCCGACCTTCCCTACGAGGCCCTGGGGCCCGACAACCTGCTTTTCGACCTTGTCTATAACCCCGTCGAGACGCTCTTCATGGAGCGCGGAGCTGCCCACGGAGCCACTGTAAAAAATGGCCTGGAGATGCTCTATCTCCAAGCCATTGCCAGTTGGAAGTTCTGGAATCCCTCTGAATAGGGTCCGGAAGGAAAGAAACCTACGGACGGTTCACCATTTTCTTCACCGTCCCGTTGCTCATCCTCACGATGTGCAGTCCGCGGCTCCCCTTGTCGGTACGCCGTCCCAGCACATCGTAGCGTTGCCTCTCCACAGCATCCCCCTCGGGAACTGTGGAGTTTTTTATGCCCGTGAGCACCATCTGTCTGGCCGCATAGTCATGCAGTGCGCTTCTTACGGCCTTGAAGGCGGGTTTCTGTCCCAGGTTGTTGTCGAAGAGCAGCGGGTAGCCACCCGTAATCCAAGAGTAGCAGTCGGCAATGCCCCATACGAGCATGTGCGTGCAGTTGTCGTTGTGCAGGAACACTTCCGTGATCTTGCCGTAGATGTCTGCCTGCTTCTCCTTCTCCTCTGTGGTATTGGCCGCCAGGGTGACGTCCACCTCCGTGAAGATGCAGTCCAGACCGATGGAGGCAAAGCGCTTCACCGTGCTGTCCAGTTGCTTCTGGCTGAACGTTCCCGAGGTCTTCAGGTGGCATTGCAGTCCCACGCCGTCGATGGGCACGCCACTCTCCTTGAGCCTGCGTGCCAGGTTGAAGAGTGCAGTGGCCTTGGCCGTGTGGCTGAACTCACAGTCGTAGTCGTTGAGGTAGAGTTTGATGTGGGGATTGGCCTGTCTGGCCCATACGAAAGCCGAATCGATGAAACTCTCTCCGATGACGCTCACCCACACCGACTGCCTCCGCAGCTGGTACCCGTCGGGATGCTCGCGCAGTCCGCTCTGGTCATCGTCCAGCGTCTCGTTCACCACGTCCCATTCCAGCACCTTGTCGCCGTAGGCCTTCACCGTGCGCGTCACGTGTTCCTTCAGTATGTCCAGCAGTTGCTCGCGCGTCCAGTTCTTGTCGTTCTTCTTGCCGTCGGCCGAGATCCACTCCGGCAACTGGTTGTGCCAGGCCAGCGTGTGCCCCCTCACCTCCATGCCCTTCTGTTGGGCAAATTGGATGAGGCTGTGGCCCTGTCCGAAATCGAAATACCCCTGGCTGGGCTGTATGGCGTTGGGCTTCATCTCGTCCTCCGCCACGCAGAGGTTGAAGTGCTGACCGATGAGGTTGGCCAGCGAGGAAGACGGGTTGGAGGTCACGTTGTAGCGCCAGTTGGAGACGGCCACGCCGATGCGCTTCTCCGAGTTCACTCCCTCTAAGTACTGACGCAGGGGTAGGGTAGTGCTGAGCGTCACGTCCGAGATGTCGATGTCATCGTCGTAGGCGAAATCATCCTCGTCCTCACTG
>CALZGT010000158.1 GCA_945787235.1 uncultured Prevotellaceae bacterium | reverse complement strand
AAATATGGCCTGTTCGTTGAAAAGATTTGGGTATCAGACTGCTTTTTCGTACCTTTGTACCCAAATCAGAAAAATACATGAAATGGTTCAGGAAACATAAGGAAACGGTACTCATCATCGCTATATGGCTGCTGGTGTTTGCATCCACACCCGCCTATATGTACTATGTGCAGTACTCGCTCGGAGAACCTTTCGAATGGAAGGCACTCTACACGCTGTGGACCTTCGATGCGGGATTCTGCCTCCTGTTCCTCGTTCACCACTACCTGCTCATCCCACACTGCGTACTGAGGAAGCGAATCAAACTCTATCTGCTCGGCCTCCTGGTATGCCTGGGCATCTTCGTGGGTGGACTGCTTATGATGGAGCACAGGCACCACCGAGAGCAGGAGCGGAAAGAGATGGCGCGCGAAACCAGAAAGAACGATGACGGAGAGAGGAAGGAGAGATGGAAGGACATACCCCTGCCACCCCACATCATGGCACGACTCACCATAGCCATACTCATGCTCGGGGTTGACCTCGGGGTGGTGGCGTGGTGGAGCGAACAGAAGATGCGGCAGAGACTGCTGCTGCTGGAGAAACAAAACCTGAAACAGGAACTCGAACAGCTACGCTACCAGATAAACCCGCACTTCCTGATGAATACCCTGAACAACATTCACGCGCTCGTAGATATAAATAAGGAACGCGCGCAAAGGGCCATCGTGGACCTCTCGGGACTGATGCGTCACGCCCTCTACAAGAGCAGCACGCCCATAGTGCCGATGAAGGAGGAGACGGAGTTCCTGCAGCAGTACATCTCGCTCATGAGGTTGCGCTACAGCGACAAGGTGGACATCTGCTGTGACCTGCCCAGGTCATTGCCACCACGGGCAGGCATACCACCCCTGCTGCTGGTCACCTTCGTGGAGAATGCCTTCAAGCATGGGGTGAGCTACAAGCAGAATTCGTATGTTTACATCAGACTGAGATACGACGAGGCAGAGGGCAAGATGCGCTTTCAATGCATCAACAGCCGTCATCCGCAGCAGGCCACGGCAGAAAAGGAGGCTGGCGGCATAGGGCTGACCAATGTAAGGAAACGGCTGGAACTCATCTGCCCGCACAGGCACACCCTGCTGATAGACAGCCACAACCCGGAGAGTTTCTGCATTGACCTGACCATTCAAACCACTGAGATATGATAAAAGTCCTGCTCATAGACGACGAACCCCTGGCCCTGCAACAGCTGTGTCAGATGGCAAAGCGCATTCCCTACTTCGAAATCATGGGTGCCTGTGAGAGTGCTTTCGAGGCGATGCAGGTCATGGAGAGCCAGGAGGTGGATGCCATCTTCACCGACATCAATATGCCTGACCTCTCGGGACTGGACTTCATCCACTCGCTGCCCCAAGCTCCCATCACGGTATTCACCACGGCCTACGGGCAATATGCCCTGGAGGGCTACAAGGCCAACGCCATCGACTACCTGCTGAAACCCTTCGGACAGGATGAGTTCCAGCGTGTGGCGGCCAAGGTGAAGCAGCAGCACGAACTGCTGAGGGCCTCGCAGGTAAACTCCCCCAAGGAGACGGACCAACCCATCCCCCTGCAGGACGGCATTCTCTACATGAAAAACGGAACGCAGATGGAACGCATCGAACTGGACAACACGGCCTACGTAGAGGCACAGGGGGAATACCTGAGACTGCACTCGGTCAGCAAGAAGACGCACACGATACTTATGGGTATCAGCCGCATGACTGACCTGCTGGCGGGCAAGGGTTTCGTGCGCATACATCGCTCGTACCTGGTAAACATGAAGTTTGCAGAGAGAATCTCTCACACACGCCTCTGTCTCTCGAACGGGGTGGAACTGCCCGTGGGCGATGCCTTCAGGGAACAGGTGATGGAGTTTGTCAATAGAAGGAGGATTGACAATATATGCCATGGCGAGAAAACGAAGGATTCGTAAGAATAATGAACTCTAAGAATATGAAGCTACTACTCATCGGTCTGCCGCTATTATGGGCGAGCGGCACACTCATGGCTCAAGACAAACGCTGGAGCCTCCAGGAATGTCTGGACTACGCCCTCGAAAACAACATCCAACTGAAGGAGAAGGCCGTGACAACGGCATCGAGCAAGGAGGATGTACTGCAACAGAAGAGTGCGCTCTTCCCTTCTGTGTCCTTCAGCACATCGCAGAGCATGAACTACCGTCCCTTCTCCAAGCAGACGACCTCGCTGGAGGGTGGTACCATGACCTTCAACACCAATGCGGTGTCGTACAACGGGTCGTATGGCATCAATGCCCAGTGGACGGTGTGGAACGGTGGAAGGAACCGCCTGAACATCAAGGATGCAGAACTCACCCACCAGCAGAACGAACTGGCTGAGACACAGCAGGCCAACAGCATCCAGGAGCAGGTGGCCAGACTCTATGTGCAGATTCTCTATGAGAATGAAGCCATCCGCGTGTGCCAGGAGATTCTCAAGGCCAGCGAGATGCAGGTGGAAAGAGCCAAGGAGATGGTGGCCGTGGGCAGTCTGGCCAAGGTGGAGCAGGTGCAGTTGGAAGCCCAGGTGGCACAGGACAGGTATTCGCTCATCTCTGCCCAGAGCCAGTTGGCCGACTACACCTTGCAGCTCAAGCAACTCCTGGAGATACACGACGGGGAAGCCTTCCTGGTACGCCCCCTCGATGCCGAAGACAGTCACGTCACGGTTCCCCTGGCTTCTCAGGAGGAGATTTACCAGTATGCCTTGGAGAACCGTCCCGAGATAAAGAACATGAAACTGGGCATAGAGCGGAGCAAGGTGAGCCTGTCATCCGCACGCGCTGGCTACATGCCCACCATCTCGCTCAACGGCGGACTGGGCACGAGCAACGCCTCGGCACAGGTGGATGGTTTCGGGGTGCAGGTGAAGAACAACCTGGCCTACAGCATGGGACTGTCGGTGTCCGTGCCTATCTATGACAACCGGGCGGCCCGCACCAACATAAGGAAAGCCAAGTATTCGAGGGAGTCGGCAGAACTGCAGTTGCAGGAGGCACAGAAGCAGCTCTACTCGACCATCGAGTCGTACTTCCTGGATGCCACCAACAGCCAGCAGCAGTATCTCTATGCCAAAAAGAACGTGGAGAGCATGCAGGAGAGTTACAACCTGACCAGCGAGCAGTTTCACCTGGGCCTGAAGAACATCGTGGAACTGACCACGGGAAAGAACAACCTCCTGCAGGCACAGCAGCAGCTTCTGGAATCAAAGTACAACGCCCTCTACAACATCGCCATGCTCAACTTCTACCATGGCAAGAACATCAGTCTATAAAGCAAACAAGAATATGAAGACAAGACACATCACCCTCACGCTCCTTGCAGCGGCTCTGATGGCCGCCTGCTCCAAGGAAAACGCCATGACGTACGAGACGGAGAAGGTCGAGAAGCAGGACCTCTCGCTCACCATTACCGCTACGGGCACCATCGAACCTGTCACCAAGGTGGAGGTGGGTACGCAGGTGTCGGGCATCATCGCCAAGATTTATGTGGATTACAACAGCGAGGTGCACAAAGGACAGATCATCGCGGAACTGGACAAGACAAACCTGCTCAGCGAACTGGCTTCGGCCAAGAGCAACCTGTCGAATGCACAGAGTGACCTGAACTACCAGAAGTCGAACTTCAACCGCTACCAGACGCTCTATGAGAAGGGGCTCATCTCGACCAACGACTACGAGAGTGCCCGCCTCTCCTATCTGCAGGCGCAGCAGCAGGTCAACATACAGCAGCAGACGGTCATGAGGGCACAGACCAACCTGGGCTATGCCACCATCACCTCGCCCATTGACGGCATCGTGCTCTCGCGTGAGGTGGAGGAAGGACAGACAGTGGCAGCAGCCATGAGCACTCCTACCCTCTTCTATATCGCACAGGACCTCACGGACATGCGCGTCATCGCCGACATTGACGAGGCGGACATAGGTGGCGTACAGGAGGGACAGCGGGTGACCTTCACCGTGGATGCCTATCCCGATGACACATTCGACGGACGCGTGACGCAGGTGAGGCAGAATGCTACCACGGAGAGCAACGTGGTAACCTACGAGGTGGTCATCTCGGCTCCCAACGATGACCTGAAACTTAAACCGGGACTGACGGCCAACGTGACCATCTTTACCCTGGAGAAGCCCAACGTACTGGCTGTCTCAAACAAGGCACTGCACTTCGCTCCCAACGAGGCTCTGCTCAAGGAGGGACAGCGCATAGAGGACTGCAAGGAGCCCGGGCCGAAACTGTGGACACTGAAGGATAATGTCTTCAGGGCACACCCCATCACCACGGGTATCACCAACGGCACGATGACGGAGGTGACGGGTATAGGGGAAGGAACCGAGATAGTGACGGACTGCAGCATGGAGGCTGCCATGCCGGAAGAGGCAGGGAACAGCAATCCTTTCATGCCGGGTCCTCGCAACCGCAACAAGAAAAAGTAAGTTGTCATGGAAGAGAAGAGAGTAGTCATTGAACTGCAGGACATCAGACGATATTTCAAGGTGGGCAACGAAACGGTGAAGGCTCTCCGCGGTGTTTCCTTCAAGATACATGAAGGGGAATTTGTCACCATAGAGGGTACTTCGGGTTCGGGCAAATCGACACTGCTCAACCAGCTGGGATGTCTGGACACGCCTACCTCAGGAGAGTATTTCCTGGACGGCATTCCCGTGAGGAAGATGTCGAAGAACCAGCGGGCCAGGTTGCGCAACCAGAAGATTGGCTTCGTGTTCCAGAACTACAACCTGCTGGCCAAGACGACGGCCGTGGAGAACGTGGAACTGCCCTTGATGTACAACAGCAAGTACTCGGCGAGGGAACGCCGTGAGGCTGCTGTCAAGGCATTGCAGGCCGTAGGACTGGGCAACCGTCTGGATCACAAGAGCAACCAGATGTCGGGCGGACAGATGCAGCGTGTAGCCATTGCCCGCGCATTGGTGAACAGTCCTACCATCCTCCTGGCTGACGAGGCCACGGGAAACCTCGACACGCGTACGTCGTTCGAGATGTTGGTGCTCTTCCAGAAACTGCATGCGGAGGGGCATACCATCATCTTCGTGACCCACAACCCCGAGATAGCGGAGTATTCCTCACGCAACATCAACCTGCGCGACGGCAAGGTGCGCGAGGACACGCTCAACCCACATATCAAATCGGCAGCCGAGGCACTTGCAGCCCTGCCACAACCCATTGACGAATAATGAACATACTCAGTCTTATCAAGGTCTCTATCAGTGCCGTGGCCAGCAACAAAATGCGCTCTTTCCTCAGTATGCTGGGCATCATCATCGGCGTGGCCGCCGTCATCGCCATGATGAGCATCGGACAGGGTTCCAAGGAGAGCATACGCAAGG
>CALZGT010000157.1 GCA_945787235.1 uncultured Prevotellaceae bacterium | reverse complement strand
TCCACAAGGTCATCGTGGTGTACCGAGGCGTGGAGATGGTGGAGTGTTTTTCAGTTCATAGTTCATAGTTGGGAGGTTATAGGTTATAGGTTATAGGTTATCGAAGGGGTTAAGGAGTTGAGAGGTTATAGTTCCTGGCTGCTCAATCGCGGATGAGAACTATAACCCGAATACAGCCTCAAAACCAACCATAACCCATTCGATAACCCATAACCCATAACCCATAACCTATAACCCATAACCTATAACCTATAACCCATAACCCATAACCCATAACCCATAACTATAACCCATAAAATTAAAACTAAAAAAGCTATGTTAACAGAACAAAAGAAAGAGTATGCCTTTCGGGGTACTACGTTGAATGGATTCGTGATGCTCTTCATCACCCTCTTGATGTTTTTCGGCGGTATTGGTCTGGCCGCATGGGCCGGCACGGAAGAAGTGTGGTTTCTCGTGGCCATGGGGGCACTGCTCTTCATCGGCAGTTTCTTCCTCATGGCAGGTTTCCTGCAACTGGAGCCCAATGAGGCACGTGTCCTCCTCTTCTTCGGAGAGTACAAGGGTACCTTCACCCGTACCGGCTACTACTGGGTGAACCCCTTCCTCACGGCCAAGAAACTCTCGCTGCGTGCACGCAACCTGGATGCCGAACCCATCAAGGTCAATGACAAGACGGGCAATCCCGTGATGATTGGTATGGTGCTGGTGTGGAAACTCCGCGACACCTACAAGGCCATGTTCGAGATTGACTCCCAGACCATTGCCGGCGACCCCTCCAAGAATGCCAACACGGTGGGTACCAACGTGGCCGGGGTGATGAAGGCTTTCGAAAACTTTGTGAAGATACAGAGCGATGCTGCACTGCGCGAGGTGGCCGGACAGTATGCCTACGACGATGAGGGCGAGAATGCCGACACCATCACCCTGCGCGATGGGGGACAGGAAATCAACCAGCAGTTGGAGGCCAAACTCGACGAGCGTCTGGCCATGGCAGGCATCGAGGTCGTGGAGGCCCGCATCAACTATCTGGCTTACGCTCCTGAGATAGCCGCCGTGATGCTTCGCCGCCAGCAGGCCAGTGCCATCATCAGTGCCCGTGAGAAGATAGTGGAGGGTGCCGTGTCGATGGTCAAGATGGCACTCGACAAACTCAGTGACGAGGGTGTGGTGACGCTCGATGATGACCGCAAGGCCACTATGGTGAGCAACCTCATGGTCGTGCTCTGTGGCGATGATTCTGCCCAGCCCGTAGTCAATACAGGTGCATGAGGTCCACGTACAAAAAAATCAATTAAGGTGGGAATTTATAGAACCCACCTGAAAGTACAAAGAGAAAGGGAGAAAAACTGATGTCTTTCTCCTTTTTGATTTCATAAACCGCAAATAACGTACCCAACGCTCGTTGGCTTACTTTACGATGACTTTCTTACCCTGGTGGAGATACACACCCTTGCGCTGAGGCTGGGGGACGCGCCTTCCGCTCAGGTCATGCCACACGTTGTCTGCCTCCGTGCCGCCTTGCACACTGACGATGCCAGTCGGATCATCGACAGAGAGGAATACATCGCAGAGCTTGATGAGCGACGTGCTCTGGCTCGTGATACCCACGAGACAAACATGGCTCGGGTCAACGGCGGCTCCCGATGCATTCTTCATCTGGTGAAGGTCAATGACATTCAGTCCCGATGCCAGTTTCAACTCAAAGTAGGCATCCGCATTGGGGTCGTTCACGTCATAGACCCTTACGGTGGGCTTGGCCAGCGAGGCACTGGGCATGTGTACCGTGAGGTAGTTGTAGGCAGAAAGGTCGATACCCTCAGGCATCACCCATCCTCCCATACCGCCCTTCTGGCTCTTGAACTGTGCTCCCGTGGTGGTTAGGGTCAGCGTGCCTTCCTTGAGGATAGAGGCATTGAACACCTTGCTGTCCAGGGGGAAGGTGCGCACACAAATCTCGAACTCGGTCCTGATTTCCTCGCCCTCGGCATTGGTGAAGACCGCTGTGACCCAGGCCGTTCCTTCTGCCTGCGCAGCCAGGGCATTGACACCCTTGATGGAAACCACCTCAGGCCGGTCGATGATGTACAGGCAAGCCCCGGTTACATCATGTTTCTCGTTGTCCTGGTCAGTAAGATAGACATAGATGCCCTTCTCTTGTCCAAGTCCCAATTGTACCTTCTTGCTGCCTGCTTCGAGCGACTTGATGCTGTAGTCATTGCGCTTTCCGTAGCGTTCCTGCGTCTTGAGCATGACCTTGGCATAGTTTTCTCCCAGACGACGGTAGCCCTCTGCCGTGAAATGAAGTCCATCGGTAGTACCCTTGCACCCCTCAGAAGAAACCACATAGGCAGTCTTGATGACGCTGGGCACCTTTGCGATGACACTGTTGTGTCCCCAGCAGATGCCTCCCTGGTTCTGCTGCATGAGTTCTCCCACGAGCAGAGGTACGGTATCAGCGGAGAGGTTGAGTTCGTGGAGCAGCCGCTCGTAGGTGTCCTTCACGCGGTCAGGCCACGTGGAACTGCCATTGTCCGAGCATCCCTGGTGAAGCAGTATGCCCTTGATGACCCCCACCTTCTGTGCCCTTTTGGCTGCATCCACGAGGTGGCGAAAAGGGTTGTTGTTGTACTGCTTGGCGTAGTTCTGCAGCCAGGAGGCCTGCTCCTTGATGTAGTCCGCTATGCCCTCTTCCTTGAACATGTCGATGGAACATCCGCCCAGCGACACGTTGATGACGCCGATGGTGATGCTGTCAGGAGTGTGAGCCACCATGTACTTTCCGAAAGAGTCACCCGGTGTAAGTCCCGTGTTGTCGCGGCACAGGGGAGGACGTGCCACATACCAGCTGTTCTTGTACCGGCCATGCGTGGTCATGTTGACGGGAGCCATCATCAGGAAACGTTTCGTGCCGTTGGCGTAATCCTCCAGCATGGGAGTGGCGTTTCCTTCGCTGTTGGACTGCCCGAAGCACAAGTAGATGTGAAAGTTAGGGTCATAGGAAGCCTTTGTGACTTTCTTGCTTGTCTTCATCTTGCTGGCACAGGCATTGGAGAAGGTCTTCACCGCCTTTTCCAGTTCCATGCGGTATGTCACCAGTGCCTCGTCCGTCAGCGTGTCGGGTTGCTCCGTAGCGTAGGTCTGCACCTTTTTCAGAAAGGTGTTGTATGTCGTGGTGCTGATACCGAAATTAGTGGAACGCTCGCCTTCCCACTCCGTGAGCATCTGGTTGGCATTGTCGCGCACCTTTTTGTACCATGCCGTCCTGTCGTCCAGGCTGAAGCGTTTGAGGAAGCTCCATATTTCCTTGACGAAGTTATTGCTGGGGAAATGGTCACCTCCGTTGGCCATGTAGATTTCCAGTTCTGCCCCATTGGCTCCGTTCCACCAGCGTTCCTTGTCGCCCGTGGTGCCCGCTATGGTGGTACCCGTCCATTTCTTGTAGTCCGCATACTTGTCTCCGTCAGCAAAGTGTGCCACGTAGTCACGCGGCTGGTACTTGTCGAGGGGGAAGACACTGTCGCCCTTGTACATGCAGAAGATGAGGTTCACGGCTTTCTTCCAGCTGTTCCAGGGCTGGCTGCTGAAGAGTATGCCGCTGCATGGCGAGAAGGCAGCAATCTGGTTGGCCATGCCGTTCTGTATGCCATGGAAGATGAGCATCGAACCCATGGAGAAACCGCCCCAATAGACTCTTTTCTTGTCAATGCCGTAGATCTTATTCATCTGCGTGATGGTCTCCTTGACGAAGTTCAGGTCCTTCTGGCCACCGATGTCCCAGGTGTTGCCGTCCGATTTGAGGTAGCAGAGCACGAACTTGGCCGTGTCGCACATCTCGTAGAACTTGTCACTGTTGCGCTGGTAGTTGGGGTCCTGGTTCATGCCGTGCGTGATGATCATGAGCGGCATATTGCGCGTCATGGCATCGGGGGTGTAGAGAATCATGCTACGCTCCTGCCCGTTCACTTTGATCTTGAAATCCTCCTGCACTTTGTAGGCGTAAGTCTGCATGGCAAACACCGCGAGCAGGACACTCAGAAAAGCTTTAAGTTTCATGTGGTAATGTATTTGTTTGGTTTAATTAGTTTTTCTGCTGCAAAATTACGCTTTTTTGGCCGAATAGGCCATCACGAATGAAAACAATAGTATCAGTTTTGTAACACACCCCCGTTTTGAGTGAAATAGAGGGATGAAAATCACCTTTTTTGGAATAAGTGGGCAAAAGATTTGGAGGTATGGAAAAAAAAGCGTATTTTTGCCTCGAAAATACATATAGAAGTCTCACAAGACGTAAAAGCCACAGAAAAGCAGAGATATACCTTATATAATAATACTATGTAGCAAATCAAACAAACCCTATTGAAAAACAGAAAACATTCATTATTAATCTAATCAACAATCAAATGAAGAAATTATCTGTATTAGCCCTGTCACTCTGTGCAGCGGTCTTTTCCTATGCCCAGAGCCTTTCACCCAGCACCAAGTGGCACTGGAATGAAGGAACCATCGTGGTAGATTCCCCCAAGCGTCCTGCGGGCCAGCAAAGCGTCCTGGGACTCACGGCTCCCAAGATGGACAACGTGCGCGTGGCCTTCGTGGGTCTCGGCATGCGCGGTCCCGGTGCCGTGAACCGTTTCTGCCACATCCCCGGTGTCACCATCGTGGCACTTTGTGACTATGAGGCAGCCCGTGCCGAAGCCTGCCAGGGGTACCTCAAGAGTGTAGGTCTGCCTCCCGCAGCCATTTACTCTGGTGAGAATGGTTACGAGGAACTGTGCAAGCGCGATGACATCGACCTGGTCTATGTGGCTACCGACTGGGATCACCACTTCCCCGTGGCCAAGTGCGCCCTAGAGAACGGCAAGCACACGGCCATCGAGGTGCCTTCGGCCATGAACCTCGAACAGTGCTGGGAGCTCATCGACCTCTCGGAGAAGACCCGCAAGCACTGCATGATTCTGGAGAACTGCTGCTACGACTACTATGAGCTGCGTGCCCTGCAGATGACGCAGGCCGGCGTGTTCGGTGAGGTCATCCGCGCAGAGGGTGCCTACATCCACAACCTCGATGACTTCTGGGGTTACTATTGGTCTAACCCCAAGAACGACCCCGACAAGTTGGGTTGGCGCATGAAGTACAACATGGAGAACCGTGGTGACGTCTATGCCACCCATGGTCTCGGTCCCGTGGCACAGTGCCTGAACATCCACCGTGGTGACCGCTTCACCACCCTCGTGGCTATGGACACCAAGAGTGTGCATGGCAAGGAGTATGTGGAGAAGAAGACGGGCAAGCCCTGCAAGGAGTACCGCAACGGTGACCACACCACCACGCTGATGCGTACGGCCGACGGCAAGGTGGTGGAGATTCAGCACAACGTGATGACCCCCCAGCCCTACAACCG
>CALZGT010000156.1 GCA_945787235.1 uncultured Prevotellaceae bacterium | reverse complement strand
TGCTTTGAACGTACGACCAGAGATGCTATGGACGTACGTCCACAACTTTTTTGCCCGTTTTTGGGACTATAGAACGGCGATTATGAAGCTTCTGAGAATCGAGTATATGCTCACAAGGCCGGATGATTCTGATTTTACGCGATTCTCAGAGGGGATGACGAAGAAAAATGAATTGACACAAACGAGACATGGGATGATGAAAACGGATGATATCCACCCACCCAAAACGGGGATATCCGTTCACTTTTCATGCTCTTTACCCTAATGGCGATGCAAAATTAGTCATTTTTTGCACACTTGCTTTCCACGAGGGAGCGTATGAACTTGTAGCTGTAGCCCGACTTGCAGCGTAACCTAAACAAGGGAGCGGGAATTCAATCATTCCCGCTCCCCCTTTTTCTCTCAGGACATCAGAAATAGAAACCGACGCGGAAGAGGTGGTCCTTGTGAGCACCATCGTTGTGCAACGTTCCCAAACCGTAACCAGCATACCACTGCTTATACTGGAGACCAACGCTGAAGTCAAGTGCAAAGCAACTGGTGCTGAAATTGTTGTCGAACATAATGCCATAACCCAGGTCAAGTGCGGCAAAACCTTTCAGGCCAGGTCCAAACTCAGGCGAGAAAGCACGCACACCAGGCTGGATGGTAATCTCGTTCCAGTTGGCTCCATCGTTGAAGTCCAAGGCATATTTCACTACACCTTCCAACGCAACGTACTTATTGATGCCATACTGAGCACGTCCACCCAATTCCCACTCAGAACCGATGCCAGTTTCTACTGCCCATGACAGTCCTTTTTCTTTACTCTGTGCATTGGCTGTGCCATGGCAAAGCCACAATGCCACTAAACAAAACAGAATCTTTTTCATCTTCTTTTCTTTTTTTAATTAAACATTGATATAAACTCATAGGCTCCTGCATCGGGAGCCTCATCTGCCAGACGGTTCACCCCCACGCGATCCGTTTCACATCCATATCGGCGAAGCACTTCGGGCAGCGCCATGCTGCGTATGGGACTGAGCGAATCGGGGGTAAAGTCATAAAGATAATCCGCGCCCATGAGACGGAAATTGGCTGAGCCATAGCGACCGGGACGTTCCGGGTCATCCTTCCTGAAGTCGAGGGTATCGGTATCATAGACGACATCCACGAAACGCTCCACGTCATCACTCTTCACCGTGCGCAGATAGCAGTTCTGGAAAAGGTAGGGACACTGATAGTCCTGGTACTCCTCTATGCGCCCCATGATGACATCCTCGGCACGCCCCATGATGACACAATTCAGGAAATGAATCTGCTGGAAGGGATGCGAGGCCAGTTCGTTGCCCTCCTCGGTGGTGTTGCTCAGGAAGAGCGCGTCACCATAGTTGATACTCCAGGGATAGTACTGGGCTATGGTGCAGTGCACGAAGGTGTAATGGCCCCCGAGCAGGCTTACCGTATGCCCCAGGGAATTGCTTATCTGCGTGCCGATGACCTCTGCCCTGCTGTCCTGTGCCTCAAAACCTGCCCCCTCGACATTGTGCAGGATGCAGTCACGCAGGGTGAGGGCCGTGGCCTCCGGGACAAGGAGGCTGTCCAGCCTGACCCCATACTGGCCGCTGTGTACGTCGCACTGCGTCATCACGTTGTCCGTACTCTGACCATAGAAGCGGATGCCGCCCCAGCGGTTCGTGGTGTTGTCGTAGGGCAGATTCTCAAAGAGCCTGTCCAGACGGTCGCCACGGAACACGATGGGCTGCTCCAAGGTGCCTTCGGCCTCAAGGCGTCCCCTGACGTGGAGCGACACGCTGTCGTGGAACATGAGGCACACGCCGGGCATCAGCGTCAGCGTGGCTGCCTCACCGACCACCAGGGAGTCATAGACCAGATAGGGACGGCCCGCCGCGAGCGTGGTGTCGCGGCTGAAGACCTCGCCCTGCATGATGCGCACGTCCTGCCCGTCTGCCTCCAGGATGACACGCTGGGTCACACCGCTCTCCAGGAGGAAGAGCATCTCGTCACGGTAGTGTACGGGCGTGTCACAGTCCATCTCGGGAAGCAGCACCTCGAGCTTGACGAAAATGCTGTCCTGACGGCGAATCTCAAAGTCCTCCCCCGTGCCACCTGCCAGGTAAAGACCATCCACGTTGGCCCGGAAGTGACTCTCTGCCCCACCCTTGATGCTCACCTGCCGGATGCGGACTCCCTCCTTGTTGTGGTTGAACACAAGCATGGTACGGGTAGAAGAGCTCTGACGGGTGATGACGGTGTCGAAAGCCACCGTGTCGGAGGAGAAGGTCAGCAAGGCCGTAGGGGAGGTTGTCCACGTGTCGTAGTCATCGCACGCGACAAATCCCACGAGCCCAGTCAGGAACATCAGCAGAAAGGCAAAACGTTTTCTCATGTCAAAATATAGGTTATAGGTTATAGGTTATAGGTTATCGAAGGGGTTAGAGATTTAGTTTGTTGGTTAAAGTTCATGGCTGCTCAATCGTGGATGAGAACTATAACCCGAAGACAACAGGATATGTACTCTAACCCCTTCGATAACCTATAACCCATAACCTCTCAACTATGAACTATGTTTCAGATATTCTTCAGGATAGCCAGGAGATGATCCCACACCTTCTGGACAGAAGGAATGTGGAGTTTCTCGGTGACACTGTGTACGCCACGCAGCGTGGGACCGAAGCTGACCATGTCCAGACCAGGATATTTCTCGCTGAAGAGTCCGCACTCCAGTCCGGCATGAATGCCGCGCACCAAGGGTTCCTTGCCAAAGAGCGTCCTGTACTGCTCCACAGCCACGCGGAGCAACTGGCTGTTGGGGTTCATGGCCCATCCTGGATAGCCCTCCCCTACCTCGACACGTGCTCCGGCCAGTTCGAAACAAGCCTGGATGGTGTTCGACATGTTGTGACGTGCGCTCATCAGACTGCTGCGCTGACTGCTGTTGAGCTGTATCTCCTTCTTCTCGGGCACCAGGTGGATGCTGGCCAGGTTGCTGCTGGTCTCCACCAGGTCGATGCTCTGGCATACGGCAAAGACACCGTTATCGACAGCCTGGCAGGCTGTGATGAGACGGCGTGCCGTGTCATCATCCACCATCGTGGCAGCGGGGTCCGTGCTCTCCAGGTCGAAGTGCATGGCAGGCTCCGTCACCTCGTACTCCTGCTCCACATCAGCCACGAAGAGGTTCCACTCCACCGTCAGGTCGTGCTTCCAGGAGGCAGGTACGGCAATGGTCACCTCACCCTTGGCAGGGATGGCGTTGTGCAGACCGCCGGACTGTACGTCGATGAGGTGCAGTTCCGTCTTCTTCATCACGCCATAGAGGAAACGCATGAGCAGCTTGTTGGCGTTGGCACGCTTCTTCTCGATGTCGTCACCACTGTGACCACCCGTGAGCTTCTCCACCCTGAGGCGGGCATAGAACAGCCCCTCGGGTACGGGGGTAGGTTCATAGTCAAAGATGGCCTGGGTGCGGCAGCCACCGGCACAGCTGACGAAGATCTGTCCCTCGTCCTCGCTGTCCAGGTTGATGAGATAACGTCCGGACATGAAGCCGGGCTTCATCTCGAAAGCACCCGTGAGACCCGTCTCCTCGTCGCGCGTGAAGACACACTCGATGGGACCATGCTCCACATCGTCGGCCTGAAGGATGGCCATCTGCATGGCCACGCCAATGCCGTCATCGGCTCCCAGCGTAGTACCGTTGGCACGCATCCACTCCCCCTCCACGATGGTCTCGATGGGGTTGTGCTCGAAGTCGAAAGACCCGTCACTGGGTTCGCACACCATGTCCATGTGGCTCTGCAGGATGACCACAGGCTTGTCCTCCATACCCGGCGTGGCCGGCTTGCGGATGATGACATTGCCACACTCGTCGCGCTGGCTGTCCAGTCCCAGTCCCTTGCCGAAGTCCAGGAGATACTCCATCATCCGGTCCTCCTTCTTCGAGGGTCGGGGCACTTTGTTCACTTCTGCAAAACATGCGAATACACTCGCTGGTTTCAGTTCAATTTTGCTCATATCAGTTCTGTTTTTTATATATTTTCCTCAAAAAAGCATAAAAAGAATCCGCATCATGCCGTTTGTTGGCAAGAATGAGTTATCTTTGCGGCTGCAAATATACAAAATAATGTTGAAAATCGCATTTCCTTGCCTCATAATTATCGCCATAGCCATGTTCTTTTTGTGCGTTGGCGTGATTTTCGGGCATCGTCATACCTTCCGCAGCCAGCACATCGGTCACAGCAAGGCCATGCGCCGGCGGGGCATACACTGCGTGCAGAGCATGGATGCCATGGAACGCAGGCAGGCGGCAAGTCCGCTGAAAGTAAAGGAAAGGGAAAGATGAAACTGACGAAAGCAAAACCAAAAAACAAATAAGTAATGAAGAAACTCTTTATCCTGGCTGCGGCAGCAGCATTCATGATGAGCTGCGGCGAGTCAAAGCCTCAGAACGAGGAGGCATCCTCCACACAGGCCGATGCGGCAGCCACGAACGGCGAAGGCATCCGCGTGGCTTTTGTCGAGGTGGACAGCCTCATGACACAGTACCAGTTCTGCAAGGACTACAGTGAGGTACTGGCACAGGAGTATGCCAACATCCAGAAGGAACTGGCCAGCAAGCAGCGCTCACTGGAGCAGCATGCAGCCAGCGTGCAGCAGAAGTACGAGAACAATGGGTTCACCACCCGCGACGAACTGGAGCGTGCCCAGGCCGGCATAGCCCGCGAGCAGCAGGAACTGGCCCAGCTCTCCGACCGCCTCGGGGCTGAGTTTGCCAACCGCCAGAACGAATACAACAAGGAGATGCGCGACAGCATCCAGGCCTTCCTGACCCAGTATAACAAAAATAAGCACTTCGACTATATCCTCTCCAAGGGTGGCGACAACATGCTCTATGCCAATCCTGCCTACGACATCACCGAGGATGTGGTGAACGGACTCAACAAGCGCTACAAGGCAAAACCTGAAGTGGCAGAGAAACTGAAGGATGCCAAGAAGGACAGCAAGAAGTAAAACGCAAGAGGAACTGCCCTCAGCAGAAAACGCAAGCAGAACTGCAAATAATAAAACCTCCGGACAGGATACTGCCGGAGGTTTCTTTATAGACCTATATAAATATACTAAGGTTCAGGCGCGTGAGAGACGACGCTTGTAATCTACCATCTTGATGGCCGTCACGGCACATTCATCTCCCTTGTTGCCCAGCGCACCACCGGCACGCATCTCAGCCTGCTCCATGGTGTTGCAGGTCAGCAGACCGTAGATGACGGGAACGTCGAAATCCTTGTTGAGCAGGGCGAGCCCCTCGGTAGTACCCTCACAGATGTAGTCGAAATGCGGAGTGTCACCACGCACCACACAACCTATGGCAATGACACCGTCGAAGCGGCCACTCTTGACCATCTGGCTGGCACCGAAGACCAGTTCGAAACTGCCGGGCACGGTGAACACCTCGATGTGGTCGGCAGGGCATCCGTGC
>CALZGT010000155.1 GCA_945787235.1 uncultured Prevotellaceae bacterium | reverse complement strand
CCAATCTTGAAGCCCTGGAAGATGTCTTCCTTGAGGTTCTTGGCGGTGAGGAACACGATGGGGATTTCGGCATTGAGGAGTCTCACCTCACGCGCCAGCTGGAAGCCATCCTTGCGGGGCATCATGACATCAAATACACAGAGGTCGTACTGCCCCTTGCAGAAGGCACGGTAGCCCTCTTCGCCATCCAGACAGAGGTCGGCCTCATAGTTCTTGGCCTGCAGGTATTCGCGCAGCAACATGCCCAGGCTCTCGTCGTCCTCACAGAGGAGAATTCTTAATCTGTCTTCCATATTCATTCTTTTTTTAGTTAATACTCGGGTTAATATAGGGCCGCCATGAGACGATTCTGTTTCTGAGAGCGGTACTCTCCGGCATCACTCCTCGTCCCTGACATTGGGCAGGGTGATGATGAAGCACGTGCCCTGGCCATATTCGCTCTCCACCTTGATTTTGCCATGGTGTAGACCGATGATGGTGTGGACGTAAGCCAGTCCCAGTCCGAAGCCCTTCACGTTGTGCTGATTGCCGGTGTGGACGCGGTAGAAGCGTTCGAAGATGTGGGAGAGGTCGCCCTTCTGGATGCCTATGCCGTTGTCCTGGATAGAGAGCTGGAAGTTGTCCCCCACATTGGCTGTGTGAATGAGCAAGTGCAGTCCCTCGTCAGGCTTGGCATACTTCACGGCATTGTCCATGAGATTGAAGAACACGTTGGTGAGGTGCATCTCGTCACCGTAGATGAAGGGGTTGTATGCCTCGATGCGTGTCTCTACCTGTCCCCCACTCTGCTTGATGCGCAGCTGGAAGGTGTTGATGACCGACTCCAGCATGGCGTTGGCATCCAGTTCCTCCGTCTTCAGCCGGATGTTGTCATGGTCAAAGAGAGACATCTGAAGCACCTTCTCTACCTGGAAGCGGAGGCGGCGACTCTCGTTGGTGATAATGCCGGCCAGGTTTTCGTACATCTTTTCGGTCTTCGTCACCGACTTGTCGCTGAGCATCTGGGCTGCCAGCGAGATACTGGCCAGGGGCGTCTTGAACTCATGCGTCATGTTGTTGATGAAATCATTCTTCATCTCGCTGACCTTCTTCTGGCGGGCCAACTGCCACACGGTGAAGCAGAAGATGAGGAGCAGCAGGAAGGTGAAGCCCATCATGGGCGTCATGGTACGTGCCACACCCCAGATGTACTGCCCCATGGTCGGGAAGTGTACCTTGACGACACCCATCTTGGCCACAGGGTCGTTGCGGAAGAGCGTCTGCGTATAGCTGTTGCCGGACCCCGTGGAGTCGTACTCCGAGCAGCGGAACACCTCTACACCCTCGGCCGTCTCCACGCGGAAGTGGAAGGGGATGTTCACCCCATTGCGCTTCAGGGCATCGGAGAGGTAAGAGTCCAGCATGCCTGTGTTGAGACGATGGGAGAGGTCATCCTCGCTGGCATTGTAGAGGATGGTGTAGATGACCTCATCCAGCACGCTGCGCTGATAGGTGTAGGCACTCTGCACGGCCTCCAGGAACGAGAGACTGAGGGGTGGCGACGAGGTGCGCGGGCGCAACCCTATCATGGGCAACTGTCCCGAGAGGGGAAGACGCTGAGGCTGGAAGATGATGAGCGTGTCGCTGCTGTTGGGCTTGTGGAGTGAGAGAGGTTCCGTCTGGTGAGCTGCGCTGTGAAGCTCCTCCTCGTGGTTGCGGACGATGGCTTCCAGGTAACGGAAAGTCTCGTCGCGCTCCAGGTCATGGGAAGCCTGGTCGAGACTGCGAAGCACGCTCTCGTCAAACTGCTCCTTGCGCATCTTCACCATCAGTTCGGCATTGCGCCACTGCATGTACAGCAAGACAGCGCTCAGCAATACTATTATGGCCGTCAAGACCCAAATCATCTTTCGTTTCATACTGCAAAGGTAGCACATATCTCCATCCACACAAAAGAAAGAGGAAGAAAGAGAAGGGATTTTTTAACTTTTTAGCATAAAGAAAGAGTTCCATGTGCATTTCTGTACACAGAACTCTTCTTATTCAGTTATCTATACTATCCGTTACAATTGTTTAGATGCCATCCCAACCAAGGGGGCTGAGAGGATTACTCCTCGGCAGCCTTGGAAGCCTCGTAGGCCTTGATGAGGTTCTGCTGAACGTCGGAGGGTACGAGTTCGTAGCTGGCAAACTTCTGTATGAAGCTGGCGCGTCCACCCGTCAGGCTGCTGAGAGCCGTACTGTAGTTGGCCATCTCCTTCTGGGGCACCTTGGCGGTAAGCTTCTCATAGCCTGCCTCGCTGGTCATACCCATAATCATGGCACGGCGTCCCTGGAGGTCACCCATCACATCGCCCAACTTGTCACTGGGCACGAAGACCTCCACGTCATTGATAGGTTCGAGAATCTTCGGACCAGCCTCCTTGAAGGCCTGGGCAAAGGCCTGGCGACCTGCCAGCATGAAGGAGAGTTCGTTGCTATCCACGGGATGCATCTTGCCGTCATAGACAATGACACGTACGTCGCGGGCATAGCATCCGGTCAGCGGTCCCTGCTCCATGCGCTGCATCACACCCTTGAGGATGGCAGGCATGAAACGCGTATCGATGGCACCACCCACCACGGAGTTGATGAAGACGAGCTTGCCGCCCCAATCCAGGTCAACGGTCTCGCTGCCCTTGACATTGATGCGGTACTCCTGACCGCCGAAACGATATACGTCGGGATCGGGCATACCCTCATAGTAAGGCTCCACGATGAGATGAACCTCACCGAACTGTCCTGCACCACCCGACTGCTTCTTGTGGCGGTAGTCTGCACGGGCAGCCTTGGTGATGGTCTCACGGTAAGGAATCTTGGGTTCGTCGAAGACAATCTGAATCTTCTCGTTATTCTCCATGCGCCACTTCAAGGTGCGCAGGTGGAACTCACCCTGTCCATGTACCAGAATCTGACGCAGCTCCTTGCTCTGCTCAATCTGCCATGTGGGATCCTCCTCACGCATCTTGTTCAGGGCATTCATCATCTTCTCCGTCTCACTCTCGTTGACGGCACGGATGGCACGCGTATATTTGGCATTGGGGTACTTGATGAAGTTGAAGCGGTTCTCGCTGCCCTTGCCGTTCAGCGTATTGCCGGTCTTCACATCCTTGAGTTTCACGGTACAGCCGATGTCACCGGCGGTAAGCTGCTCCACCTTCTCACGGTTGGCACCTGCGCAGACGAAGAGCTGGGCCAAACGCTCCTTGGAACCACGGTCGGCGTTGCTCAGGTCATCACCCTCGCGCACGGTACCGCTCATCACCTTGAAGTACTGCACCTCACCGATATGGGGCTCTACGGCAGTCTTGAAGAAATACAGGCTGGTAGGCGCATTGGAGTCGGGCTTCACCACCTCACCACGTGTATTATGCACATTGGGCATCTCGTTGACGAAGGGAACGACGTTGCCCAGGAACTCCATCAGACGACGCACACCCATGTCCTTGCCGGCACATACGCAGAAGACGGGGAACATGCCACGTGAAGCCAGGCCCTTGCGGATGCCCTCGCGCATCTCGTCCTCAGTAAGACTCTCGCTCTCGAAGAATTTCTCCATGAGCGTCTCGTCATGCTCGGCAGCAGCCTCCACGAGAGCCTTGTGCATCTCGGTGGCTCTCTCCATCTCCTCGGCAGGTACGTCCTCGATGGTAGGAGCACCTCCTTCGGGAGCCCACGAATACTTCTTCATGAGGAGCACGTCGATGAGGGAGTGGAAACCGGGACCCGTCTCCAGGGGGTACTGGATGGGCACAACCTTGGAACCATAGATACCCGTGAGCTGCTCCAGGATGGCATCGTAGTCGCAGTTCTCGCTGTCAAGCTGGTTGACCAGGAAGATGACGGGCTTGCCCAGCTTCTCGGTGTAGCGGAAATGGTTCTGGGTGCCTACCTCCACGCCGTACTGTCCGTTGAGGAGCAGCAGGGCGGTGTCTGTCACATTGAGTGCCGTAATATAGGAACCGGCAAAGTCGTCAGCTCCGGGGCAATCGATGATGTTCAGCTTCTTGCCGTTCCACTCAGCGTGGAAGACGGTGCTGAACACACTGTATCCATATTCCTGCTCTACGGGGAAGTAGTCCGAAACGGTGTTCTGCTGCGTGATGCGGCCGCGACGTTTGATGATACCTGCCTCGTAGAGCAATGATTCCGTGAGGGTGGTCTTACCTGCTCCATCATTGCCCAGAAGGGCAATGTTCTTAATCTCGTTTGACTGATAAACTTTCATGGTCTAATATGTGTTTAAATGGTTTCGCTAAGATTTTCGGCGATAAAGTTACACAAAATCCACGGAATGGCAAAATAAAATGACTATTTTTTCATAATCCAGCAAAAAGTAGTACTTTTGTAGCACCAAAATCGCCATTACTATGCCATCTGTATATATACATATCCCTTTCTGCCAAAGCCGCTGCATCTACTGCGACTTCTATTCCACCACCCACATCAGCCAGCAGGCGAGGTACGTGGACTGCCTGCTGAGAGAAATGGACAGCAGGCGGGACGAATGGCAACAACTCACGAAGGAGGCCGGGGAGCAGGAGAAGACATGCGCGCGTACCTTATTATCTATATATATAGGGGGAGGCACACCCTCTACCCTACCCCCGTCACTCCTGGAGCACCTGTTGCAACAAACAGCACTCCGCTTCGCTCCCGAGGCAGGGACGGAGATTACGCTCGAAGCCAATCCCGACGACGTGACACCGGCTTGGACAGAGGCTCTTCGCACTACGCCCGTGAACCGGGTGAGCATGGGGGTACAGACGTTTGATGATGCCGCACTGAAGACCCTGGGAAGAAGGCACACGGCAGGGCAGGCCAGGGAGGCCGTGCGGAGGTTGAGGGAAGCGGGCTACGAGAACCTGAGCCTCGACCTCATCTACGGACTGCCGGGACAGGACCTTGAAGCATGGAAACGCAACGTGGAGGAGGCCGTGGCACTCGGCGTGCCGCATGTGAGTGCCTACAGCCTGATGTTTGAGGAAGGCACGCCGCTGACGAGGATGCGAGAGGAAGGAAAGGTAAGGGAGATGGATGACGAGACCTCCTGGCAATGCTACGAGTGGCTGTGCCGGAGACTGCGCGAGGCGGGCTACGAGCACTATGAAATATCGAACTTTGCCCTGCCCGGCTACCACTCGCGCCACAACAGCGGCTACTGGGACGGAACGCCCTACCTGGGATACGGAGCCGGGGCACACTCCTATGACGGGAAACGACAGCGGAGGGGCAACCTGCCTGCACTGATGCAGTACATGGAGCGTGTGGAAGGGGGAAGCGAAGACTACTACGAGACAGAAACGCTGAGCGACGATGACCTCTACAATGAGTTTGTAATGACGCGCCTGCGCACGGCCCAAGGTTTCATGCCTGAGGAACTGGAGAGACGCTTCGGCACCCGGGTACTGCACTACTGCCAGAAAATGATGATTCCCCACCTGCAGCAGGGCAACCTGATA
>CALZGT010000154.1 GCA_945787235.1 uncultured Prevotellaceae bacterium | reverse complement strand
TTGCAGGCTGTCTGTTCTGTGATGACCCGTTCTTCGAGGCTTCGCCGCTACTTCACCAGGACGAAACCACCCTGGTCAGGAATGCTCACCGTGAGCGACTTGCCGTTGTACTTCACCTCGCGCAACTCTGGTTCTCGCGTGGCGAGGTTGTCCGCGTACATACGGAGCACATCCCCCTTGCCCCACATGCTGAGCGGGATGCTGAGCTTGAGCGTCTCGCCCGTGGCATTCGTGCCACACACATACCAGGTAGTGCCACTGCGGCGAGCCAGTACGACATAGCGGCCCGGGTAACCCGTGATGAAGCGTGTCTCGTCCCAGGTGGTGGGCACCTCACGCAGGAAGTCCATGCAGAGCGCAGGAGCCGGAGCCCCCGGTGCGTTGTAGTCGATGCGCTCGTCCGTCTGTCCGTCCCCCAGGTTCTCGGGCGTGATGGCAAAGTTCTGGATGGGATTCTGGAAGAGGATGCAGGTAGCCAGTTCGTGAACGTCGGTGGTACGCCGTGTGTTGCCCCCCACATTGCCCTTGTGGATGTGGCGGTTCATGAAGCAGCCGCCGAACTCCATGCTGCCTATGGTATTGCGGATGAAGGGATGCGTGGCAGCATCCTTGGCCTCCTTGTCCGCAGCCCCCTGCGTGAAGTAGATGTTCTCGCTGGCCAATACCGCCTCGCTGCCCACATAGTTCGGGTACATGCGCTCCCATCCGCGCGGTATGGTGCATCCGTGGAAGATGACCATGAGTCCGTTGTCATCGGCATCCGAGAGAATCTCCTCATAGTGACGCATCGTCTCCTGCTTGTCACCTCCGAAGAAATCCACCTTGATGCCCTTCACCCCGAGGCTGTGCATCCAGCGCATCTCGGCCTTGCGCGTGATGGCGTTCGACATGATGTTGATGGGACCCTGCTCGATGTCATTCCACCATCCGCTGGAAGAGTACCACAGGAAGACATCCACGCCCTGGCTCTGCGCATAGCGTACGAGTTCCTCCATGCCCTCACGTCCGATGTTGTTGTCCCACCAGTTGTCGATGAGCACGTAGCGGTAGCCCATGGCCTTGCTCAGCGCGATGTATTTCTTCTGGTCTTCCACGTTGATGCTGTTGTCCTGCCAGACAATCCAGCTCCAGGTGCCCTTGCCGAACTCATAGCGGTGCTTCGAGGCATAGCGCGGCTGCACGAAGTCCCAGGGAATGGTGGTCTCCACGATGGGCTTGAGCGTATTGCCGATGGTCAGCGTGCGCCAGGGCGTCTGTCCCGGCAGACTCATGGCAGATTCCGACGTACCGTTGCCGCCATTCTCCTCGGGCATGGGAAACTCCAGTTTGTAGCGTCCCTCACCCAGGTGGTCGCTCAGACGGCTTCCGCAGTAGCGGCTGTCCACGTCGGTCTCCGACACCAGCACCCACAGGTCCTTGGCCTTGAAGAGGCAGGGGAAGGTATAGCCGTGTCCGTACTGACTCTTGCGGTCCATGGGTTCGTCGTAGCCATAGCCCTCCTCATAACTGGGTTTCGTTCCCTTCCAGCCTATCATGGCATGGCTCTGGGGAGTGAGGAACGTCGTGGTACCCTCAGGGAGCCGGAATCCCGTCTTCTCGTCCAGGATGCGTATGCTGAACGTCTTGCCGTTGGCACGGCTCGGCTGGTTGGGGATGCAGTAGCGCAGGGCCACGTCGTTGTTCTCCACGCGGAACTCGATGGTGTAGGTCAGCGTCAAGCCCTTGTCTATCTGGGGACCTGCCGCCTGCTCGTAGGTACCGGGGTCGTTGGCCTTGCCCTCGGTGGCTATGCGCCGGAAACCGCTGGCGTATGCCTCTCCCCCGCTCAGCGTAACCTGGAGGGTGTGGTATTCCTTCTCCACCTCACTCTGCTTGGAACGCTCCAGCGTGTAGCGGAGCGGCTGGGGCGTATCGCTGGCCGTAGCCTTGACCATCTGCAGGGACTGGGAGAAGTCGCCCGTATTGGCCACGAAGCCCAGGGGGCTCTCCAAGAGGGCCGGATGCCCGTCGTAGGTAATGCTGTAGGAAGGTTTTCCGCTTCGCAGGAAGAAATCCACCTTCATGCGTCCGTCAGGACTCTTCACACTGGCATCCTGAGCGCAGACGCCCTGCACACAGGAAAGTAATAAGATAAGGAGTGTCTTTTTCATCTATAGATACATTATTATATTAGTCAGGTTGGCAAAATTATATTAGTCAGGTTGGCAAAGGTGGGTTTACAAAGTTACGACTTTTTTTCCGTTCTGCGGCCTTGTGCCACAGAAAAACTGCCAAAAACGGGCAGAAAAGGGAGTTTCGGTACGGATTTGGGCAGTTTACAGCCCCCAAGGCATGGCGTTCTCAGTTTTTCTTCCTACCTTTGTAGGGCATATCTGCACGAGAACCGATGAGACACACATACCCAGAAATCTACCACACCTACGCCTGGCTGGTCGATCTGATACGACGGAGGGGACACATCTCGCTCCGGGAGATCAACGAGCAGTGGGTGCTGTCCGACCTGAGCGGCGGACAGCCCCTGCACCGCAACACCTTCCGCCTGTACCTGGATGCCATCCACGACATGCTGGGCATAGACATCGTGCCCAGCACGAAGGGGAAGGGCTGTACGTACAGCATAGCGGGCAGCGCATCGACCCACCAGCGCGTGCTGAACCGCTGGGCACTGAGTTCGCTCAAGGTGGCCACCATCCTCAAGGAGGCGAAGAGCATACAGCACCGCATCCTGCTGGAGGACATCCCTGCCGGCGACCACCTGCTCACGGACATCACGCACGCCATGGAGCTGGGCATGAGGCTGCAGGTGTGCTACCAGAAGTTCCTCGACGCAGAACCCTACGAGGCCATCGTGGAACCCTACTGCATCAAGCTCTTCCGCCAGCGGTGGTACCTGCTGGGGCACCGCCCCGAACGTGACTACCTGGCCGTCTATGCCTTCGACCGCATGCTCTGGGTACGCGTCACGTCAGAACCCTTCTCCCTGCCTGCGGACTTCGATGCCGCGGGACACTTCGCGCATCTCTTCGGGGTGTTCCAGGCGGGAAAGGAGGACGAGATGAAGCGGGTGACGCTACGCACGTACCAGGGCGAATGGAACTACCTGCGCACCCTGCCCCTGCACTGGAGCCAGAAGGAAAAGAAGGGGCAGCCGGGAGATGACTTCATCGACTTCACCGTGGAACTCTACCCCACCCTGGACTTCCTTCTCGAAATCCTATCGCACGGCAGCCACGTGGAGATTCTCTCGCCCCTGGCCCTGCGCCGACAGATGGCGGAGATGGTGGAAGCCCTGCACGAACGCTATCAATCCTAAAAAAAACGATAAACCAAATCCTGACTCTTATGAAACACTCACGACTACTCTCTACACTCTTTTCTTCCCTCGCCCTGGGACTCCTGCCTGCGGCACCTGCCGCCGGAGCCACCACGGCCGACACCCTCTCCTACGCCATCGTCACGGATTCCCACCGACAGCTCCACGAGGGCTGGGGCGTAAGCCTCTGCTGGTGGGCCGGACAGTGCGGCAAGTGGCAGGAGGCAAGCATCGACAAGCTGGTAGATTGGATGGTAAGTCCCACGGGACTGAACTGGAACGTCTTCCGCTACAACATCGGCGGCGGTGACGACCCGCAATGGACGAACTGCACCGAGCACCACATGGGGAAAGGCAAGGGACTAAGGGCTGAGATGGAGGGTTTCCAGGACGAACGCGGAGGGGCCTTCCACTGGGAACGTGACGCGGCCCAGCGCAAGATCATGCTCAAGATCAAGGAGAAACGTCCCGATGCCGTCTTCGAGGCCTTCAGCAACAGTGCTCCGTGGTGGATGACCGTGAGCGGATGCTGCGCGGGAAATGCACAGGGGGGCAAGGACAACCTCCGCAAGGACTACTACGAGGACTTTGCCGACTATCTCGTGGAGGTGTGCAAGCACTACAAGGAGGAGTATGGCATTGAGTTCCGCACCCTCGAACCTTTCAACGAGGCCATGACGGGCTACTGGAGCCAGAGCGGCGGACAGGAGGGTTGCCACTTTGACGTAGATAGCGAGATTGCCTTCCTCAAGGTCCTGGCACCGAAGCTCCGGGCGAGTGGACTGAACACGATGATAAGTGCCAGCGACGAGACGAGCGTCATGGACGCACTGACCTCCATGAGGGGCATGATGAAGGACGGCATAGCCGACGAGGTGGGACAGTTCAACACGCATACCTACAGTGCCAGCCATACGGCACGAAGCCAGTATGGTTCGCTGGCACGTGCGGCGGGCAAGGTAGTGTGGATGAGCGAGACGGGCAGTGGCGGCAGCGGCATCAACGGCAACCTGAAGATGGCGCAGCGGCTCTTCGATGACATTCGCTACATCTGCCCGAGTGCCTGGGTAGATTGGCAGTATGTCGAGGAGGGCAATGACCAGTGGTGCCTGGTGAAGGGCAATTTCGGTGCGGGTTCGTACAGCAAGGTGAAGAACTTTTACGTGCGTCAGCAGGTGACGCGTTTCATTCCCGTGGGCTATACCTTCGTGACAAGCCTGAACGAGCAGTCGCTGGCTGCCCTCAACCCCACGGGCGACACGCTCGCTGTCGTGCTCCTCAACACGGGAATGGAGGTGTTCCACCATATCAGCCTGCCCATGGCAAGGGTGAACGGGGACATCACGGGCTACCGCACCACAGAAGCGGAGTCCATGCGCAAGTACTCGGCCAAGACCGTAGGTACCTTCCTCAAGGACCTTACGGACAGCACGTTCACGGTGCGGCTGCCTGCCAACAGCATCACGACGCTGCAGGTGCCCGTGCGCAGCTGGGTGAAGTACAGCGCGGAACCCGTGGATGGCGACAAGTACCTCATCATCCCGCAGAGCAACACGCTACAGGCGGTAGCCACTTCAGACACGGAACTGAAGCTCAGCGACATAGACATCAATGACCCTGCACAGCAGTGGCAACTGCTGAAGCAGACCGACGGCACCTGGAAACTGCGCAACGGCAAGGGGCAGTATGTGAAGGGCAGCACGTCATACGCACTGAGCACGAGCACCACAGGTACGGCCTCCGGTCTGGACTTTGACATCGAGAAGGTGGATGGCATCTACAGCCGCATCCTCTGGCATACGGATGGCAGGAGGGCCTGGGACCTGGAAGGTAAGAACCTGACGAAGGGTACACGCCTGGGACTCTGGGACTACGGCACTTCGGCTGATGCGGATCACCGCCAGTTCCTGCTGGTACGTATCGCCAGCCAGCAGATAGACGAAGCCACGTCCATAAAGCCCCTTCCGCAGGAGGCTCGCAGCACGCGCCACGCCTCCTGCGACCTGCTGGGTCGCCCCGTATCCTCCACGGCAGCTGCCCACGGGATATATGTCGTGAACGACCGCAAGGTCGTGAAATAAGAAAAGCTCGCAAAATCGTTAGTATCGTTAATAACGTTAATGACGTAAAACAACTCACAAAAAAAATCCTTCCCATTCCAAGGAAGGATTTCTTTT
>CALZGT010000153.1 GCA_945787235.1 uncultured Prevotellaceae bacterium | reverse complement strand
ACGAGAATCGTGAGGAGGTGAAGACGGGACTCTATCCTCTCCACGCCATCAGCACAGAGAACAGCATCAATGGACACGCCAACATGGAGGGTGATGCCATTGCAGATGCCAGCGAGGCATACAAGCAGGGTACCAGTGAACCCTACGTGAGCATGACCATGAACCCCAACGGTGCCAGCGACTGGGCACGCCTCACCAAGGCTAACCTGAAGAAGCCCGTAGCCATCGTGTTGGACAACATTGTATATACCGCGCCCACGGTACAGAGCGAGATTACCGGCGGTCAGTCTGAGATTACAGGTAACTTCACTCCTGAGGAGGTTCGCGACCTCGTCAACGTACTCAAGTCTGGTCGTATGCCTGCTCCCGCACGCATCACCAGCTGCGAGACCATCGGTCCGTCTCTGGGTGCTGAATCCATCAACCAGGGTATGTGGAGCTGCCTCATCGCCTTCATCATCCTGATGCTCTACATGATTGCCATGTACGGCGTGAAACCGGGTATGGTAGCCAACGGTGCGCTCATCATGAACCTCTTCTTCACCGTGGGTATCTTGAGCAGCTTCCAGGCTGCACTGACCATGAGCGGTATTGCCGGTATGGTACTTTCATTGGGTATGGCCGTGGATGCCAACGTACTTATCTATGAGCGTACGAAAGAAGAGCTCAAGAGCGGCAAGCGCGTACAGGAGGCTCTCTCAGCTGGTTACAGCAATGCCTTCAGTGCCATCTTCGACTCCAACCTGACCTCTATCATCACGGGTATCATCCTCTTCTACTTCGGTACAGGTCCTATCCGTGGTTTCGCCACTACGCTCATCATCGGTATCATCGTGAGCTTCTTTACCGCTGTCTTCGTGACACGCGTGGTATTCGAGGGTCGCATGGCCAAGGACAAGTGGCTCAACATCACCTTCACCACTCCCCTGGCCAGCAAGTTCTTCCAGAACCCTGCCTATAAGTTCATGAGTGTCTGGAAGACCAGCTTCACCATCTTTGCCATCCTGGCTGTCACCAGCGTGGGCTTCATGCTGACACGTGGTTTCAGCAAGAGCATCGACTTCACCGGTGGCCGCAACTACGTGGTGAAGTTCGACCAGCCTACCAAGGCCAGCGAGGTAGAGAGCATCCTGAAGGCTACCCTCACGGGTGAGGAAGTGAAGACCACTGCCATCAACCTGGGTACTGAGGGCAACAAGGTGCGCGTCACCACCAACTACCGCATCAATGAGAAGGGTGTGGAGGTTGACGAGGAAATCGAGAACAAGATGCACGCTGCCCTGACGGAGAGCAAGCTTATCACTTCTGACTACCAGACGTTCACCAACCGCAACGCCAAGGAGGAAGAGAAGCTGGGTGGCTCTATCATCAGTAGCCAGATGGTGGGTAACTCCATTGCAGCCAAGATTACCAAGGGTGCCTTCTACAGTGTCATCCTGGCCTTCATAGCCATCTTCATCTACATCCTCATCCGTTTCCGCAACATTGCGTTCTCAGTAGGTGCCATCACCGCATTGATCCTGGATATCATCCTCATCCTCGGTATGTACTCCATCTGCTGGGGTTGGATGCCTTTCTCACTGGAGATTGACCAGACCTTCATCGGTGCCGTGCTGACGGCCATCGGTTACTCTATCAACGATAAGGTGGTAGTCTTCGACCGAATCCGTGAGTTCATCGGTCTGCATCCCAAGCGTGACAAGAAGGAGTTGTTCAACACCTCACTGAACACTACGTTGACCCGTACCCTGAACACCTCAATCAGTACCTTCATCGTACTGGCAGTCATCTTCTGCCTGGGTGGTGACAGCATTCGCAGCTTCGCCTTCGCCATGATTCTGGGTGTAGTATTCGGTACACTGTCTTCTATCTTCATAGCCGCTCCTACCGCTTATCTGACCATGAGCAAGAAGGCGCAAAAGGCTGAGGAGAAGAAATAAGCAAGATATGCTAGAATAACTAGAACAACTAGAATAACTAGAATAGCTAGAATAACTAGAATAGCTAGAATAACTAGAATAACTAGAATAGCTAGCATTCCCTCATAAAAGTACTCGCGCCTATAACGTAGAGTATAGCGCGAGTCCTTTGCCCCTGTAGTTAAATGGATAGAACGGAGGTTTCCTAAACCTTTGATCCGGGTTCGATTCCCGGCGGGGGTACTCTCAGAGAAAAAGAGTGTGTAAGTCCAACGCTTGCACACTCTTTTTGTTTATATCGCTTACAAAATGATTAAAAAAGTCTCTAAAACACATTATTTTGTTATTTCGCTTCGCTATTTAGATTATTATTCATACCTTTGCATCGTATTAGTTTTAGAGGTTCTCCTAATCATACAGGTCTGTGTGCCTTGCTGTCAATGACACCGCGGGGAGCAGTACCAGTTCATCCAGCACTACTGGACTCATTACAAAATTTGCAAGATATGGCAGAAAGTTTAGACATCAAGGAAAGAGAATCCGTCGTAGTACGTTTCTCCGGTGATTCTGGCGACGGTATGCAGTTGGCCGGAAACATCTTCTCCACGGTTTCTGCAACCGTAGGAAACAGTATCAGTACCTTCCCAGATTATCCCGCCGATATCCGTGCCCCGCAAGGCTCACTGACGGGAGTGTCTGGTTTTCAGGTTCACATCGGTGCTGGTCAGGTTTATACGCCTGGTGACCTGTGCGACGTGCTGGTGGCCATGAATGCCGCAGCCCTGAAAACCCAGTTGAAATACGCCAAGCCCAATGCAGCCATCATCATCGACACAGACTCCTTCGGTCCCAAGGATCTGGAGAAGGCAGCCTTCCAGACAGAGGACTATCTCGGTGAACTGGGTGTTGATCCAGACCGTGTCATTGCCTGTCCCCTCACCACGATGGTGAAGGACTGCCTGAAGGACAGCGGCATGGACGTGAAGAGCATCATGAAGTGCCGCAACATGTTTGCCCTAGGACTGGTATGCTGGCTCTTCGACCGTGACTTGGAGATTGCCTTCAACTTCCTGCGCGAGAAGTTCGCCAAGAAGCCGGGTGTGGCAGAGGCCAACATCAAGGTCATCCAGGCGGGTTATGACTATGGACACAACACGCACAGTAGCGTGACCAACGTATATCGCATCGAGACGAAGCACAAGGTGCCCGGACGTTACATGGACATCACGGGCAATAAGGCCACTGCCTACGGTTTCATTGCAGCCGCCGAAAAGGCAGGACTGAAACTGTACCTGGGTTCCTACCCCATCACACCGGCCACTGACGTACTGCACGAACTCTCCAAACACAAGAGTCTGGGCGTAACCACCGTTCAGTGTGAGGACGAGATTGCAGGCTGTGCCTCTTCGATAGGAGCTTCCTTTGCCGGAGCCCTGGCAGTAACCAGCACCTCTGGTCCAGGTATCTGTCTGAAGAGTGAAGCCATGAACCTGGCCGTCATCATGGAGTTGCCCCTCGTGGTACTCGACGTGCAGCGAGGCGGTCCCGCCACGGGTCTGCCCACCAAGAGCGAGCAGACGGACCTGTTGCAGGCACTCTTCGGCCGTAACGGTGAGAGTCCCATGCCCGTCATGGCAGCCATGAGTCCCACGGACTGCTTCGATGCTGCCTACGAGGCATGTAAGGTAGCCCTGGAGCACATGACTCCCGTGGTACTCCTCACCGATGCCTACGTAGCCAACGGTTCAGGTGCCTTCCGCCTCCCCAATCTCGCTGAATATCCCGCCATCAATCCTCCCTACGTTCCCGAGGAAATGAAGGGAACGTGGACCCCCTATATGCGCGCAGAGAATGGTACACGATACTGGGCTGTACCCGGACGTGAAGGTTTCGAGCACATCCTGGGTGGTCTGGAGAAGGACGACAAGACGGGTGCCATCAGCACCAATCCTGAGAACCATGACCTGATGACGCGCAAGCGTCAGGCCAAGATAGATGCCATTCCTGTTCCCGACCTGGAGGTACTGGGTGACAAGGACGATGCCCAACTCCTCATCGTAGGCTTTGGCGGAACGTATGGTCATCTGCGGGCAGCCATGGACGAGATGCGTGCTGAAGGCAAGAAGGTAGCCATGGCCCACTTCCGTTACATTAATCCGCTACCCAAGAACACCGCCGAGGTGCTCATGCGCTATCCCAAGGTAGTAGTGGCCGAGCAGAACATGGGTCAGTTGGCTGGCTGGCTGCGCATGAAGGTAGATGGATTCGTACCGGCTCAGTACAACGAAGTGAAGGGACAACCCTTCAAAGTGGCTGAACTCAAAGAGGCATTTGATAAATTAGTCTAGAAAAACTAGAAGAACTAGATAAACTAGGTAATCTAGTAAAACTAGATAAACTAGACAATCTAGTAAAACTAGAATAACTAGAATAACTAGAAAAACTAGAAAAACTAGAAAAACTAGGATAACTAGAAAACTCAAAAAAAACAAGCTTACAACCATGTGTACATATACAGCATCAGACTATAAGAAAGGACAGCCCCGTTGGTGTCCTGGATGCGGCGACCACTTCTTTCTGGCATCGCTGCACAAGGCCATGGCCGAGATAGGAGTCGCTCCCAAGGACATTGCCGTCATCTCAGGTATCGGTTGCTCCAGCCGTCTGCCCCATTACATGGCCACCTACGGCATGAACACCATTCACGGACGTGCAGCAGCCATAGCTACTGGCTGCAAGGTGGCCAACAGCAAACTGGCAGTATGGCAGATCAGCGGTGACGGTGACGGACTGGCCATCGGTGGCAATCACTTCATCCACGCCAACCGCCGCAACATCGACCTCAACATGATTCTCCTCAACAACAGAATCTACGGACTTACGAAGGGACAGTACAGTCCCACCAGCCCACGAGGTTTCGTGAGCAAGTCGAGTCCCTATGGTACAGTGGAGGACCCCTTCCGTCCTGCTGAACTGTGCTTCGGAGCCCGCGGACATTTCTTTGCCCGTGCCGTGGCCACTGATGCCCCCGGCACCATTGACGTGCTGAAGAAGGCCTACGCCCACAAGGGCAGCAGTGTGTGCGAGATATTGCAGAACTGCGTCATCTTCAACAACGGTACCCACGACGGAGTCTATGACAAGGCTGGACGTGCCAAGAATGCCATCTACGTGGAGCACGGCAAACCCCTCGTCTTTGGTGAGAACAACGAGTATGGTCTCGTGCAGGAAGGTTTCGGACTGAAGATTGTGGAGATAGGCAAGGATGGCATCACCCTGGAGGACATCCTGGTACACGATGCATACTGCGAGGACAACACGCTGCAGCTGAAACTGGCCCTCATGGGCAATGGGGACGGATTCCCCGTGGCACTCGGTGTCATACGCGACGTGGAGGCACCCACCTACAACGACTGCGTGGATGCCCAGATAGAGGAGATAAAGGCCAAGAAACCCTATCATAACTTTGCAGAACTTCTTGAAACTAACGACATTTGGGAGGTGAAGTAGAGACTGCCATAAGAAAAAAGACACCCAATACAGAGAAAATCGGCATAACGCAAGGTTATGCCGATTTTTTTCGCTAACTTTGCAACCGAAAGGCATTTTTTAGAAAAACTAGAAAAACTAGAAAAACTAGAAAAACTAGAAAAACTAGAAAAACT
>CALZGT010000152.1 GCA_945787235.1 uncultured Prevotellaceae bacterium | reverse complement strand
ACCGTGTAGCCCTCCTTTTCCGCCACATGACGCAGATGATCCACCGTGTTCTGGATGGTCATCCTGGCAAAGTCATAGACCTGGCAGCGGGAAAGGATGGTGGGAAGAATCTTGTGCTTCTCGGTGGTGGCCATGACAAAGATGACATAGGAAGGGGGTTCCTCCAAGGTCTTGAGGAAGGCATTGAAGGCCGCCGTCGAAAGCATGTGCACCTCGTCGATGATGAACACCTTGTAGCGACCCGTCTGGGGAGGAATCTGTACCTGCTGGATGAGTTCGCGGATGTTCTCCACAGAGTTGTTGGAGGCCGCATCGAGTTCGTGGATGTTGAGCGAACGCCCCTCGTCGAAGGCGCGGCACGACTCGCACTCATTGCACGCCTCGCCCTGTGCATTGGGATGCGTACAGTTGATGGTCTTCGCAAAAATGCGGGCACAGGTGGTCTTGCCTACACCACGGGGACCGCAGAAGAGGTAGGCATGCGCCAACTTGTGGGTCCTGATGGCATTGAGCAGGGTAGTGGTCAGGGCACGCTGACCCACCACCGTGTCGAAGGAGGCAGGGCGGTACTTGCGTGCCGAAACGATATATTCTTCCATGATTAATTAAGAATGAAGTTGTCCATGAATTGTTACTAAATGCAAAAATACAAAAAAATGTGGTGTGATGTGCTTTTTTCGCCGAAAAAATAACTATCTTTGCGCACAGAATACAGAAATCATGAGCAAACTACATTCTTTCTTCGATTTTCTCAGCAGGCACAAGTGCTGGTTCGTCGTCATCTTCTTCACCGTGATGACGGTCTTTATTGATTCCAACTGCATCCTGGAACGCAGGTACGTATGGGCCTCCATCAATGCCCTCAAAAAGGAGATCTCCACCCTGGATGCCAGTTACCAGGAGAATACGCG
Organism: uncultured Prevotellaceae bacterium; assembly: GCA_945787235.1. Classification (GTDB taxonomy): domain Bacteria; phylum Bacteroidota; class Bacteroidia; order Bacteroidales; family Bacteroidaceae; genus Physcousia. Next base: position 4,716 of record CALZGT010000152.1, on the reverse strand, counting down.
CAAGCTCAACGAACTGCGCAACAATCCCCGTAGCGTGGTGCGAGTGGCCCGAGAGAAATACTACATGACGCGACCTGGCGAAGACCTCTTCATCATTGAAACCGACGGAAACCTCTCCAACGGGCTCGTAGTCACGGGGGAGAGTGAGGGTGATGACCCCGAGGTATGAAGCGTATGAACCGGCATGTGGGCAGATAAGTGATTCAAATCGATTTTTATGAAAGAACTTAACTCAGTTCAGAATACCATCTTCCGCCTTGGCGGAATACTTTTGCTGTGTGGAACCTGCGCGTATCTGTTCCACCAGATGACAGGAATGATATTGTTTGTGACAGGCGTGCTGGGCTTCACCACCATGCAGATGCTGTGCCGCTACGAAGGACAGGACATCACGCTCCTGCGTCTGCGCCGACAGCAGTTGCTCAGTGATGTGTGCTTCCTGCTCTCGGCAGCTGCCATGACGGCCCAGGTCCTTGAGTTCGGTCCCCTCTGGGCACGCCGCAACCTGTGGATTCTGCTGCTCGTCATCGGTTGCGTGCTGCAGCTCTACACAGCCTTCCGCATCCCCTCCGAGTGGGAGAAACTCAAGCGCAGGGGCGGTGGAAGACACCTGCTGCTGACGGGCATCGCCGTGCTGCTCTGCGGCAGCTGTGCCACACAGCAATACAACGTGACGGGCACTACGAACGTATCCATGCTGGAGGGCAACACCCTCTATCTCAAGACCTTCGCCGGCGATTCCCTCAACAACCTTGACTCGTGCAGGGTGCAGCACGGGCGCATCTCCTTCTCCGGGGTACTGGATTCCACCCAGATTGTACTGGTCTATATGGACAACGCCATCGAGATGCCCATGGTGCTGGAGGAAGGCCCCATCAGCCTCACCATCGACGAATACCACCGCAACGTGACGGGCAGTCCGCTCAACGACACCTTATATAATTTTATAAGGTTAAAGCGCAAGCTGGACAGGGAAATGGACGACCTCCAGCGGCTCGAAACGAAGCTCATCCTGGACGGCATGGATGAAGAAGAACGCCACGAGATACTCCTGGCCAAGAGCCAGCGTCTCATGGAAGCCAACGACAAACTCATCACCACCTTCATCGTGCAGAACAGCGAGAACGTACTGGGCCCCGGGGTGTTCATGTTCATGACGAGTGCCCTTCCCTTCCCGCAACTCACACCGCAGATAGAGGAAATCATGTTCCGTGCCAAACCTTATTTCAAGAACAACACCTACGTGAAGAGCTACATGGAGGCAGCACGGCAAAACATGGAGAAAATCCACACGGGACAATACGAAGATTGACACCATGACGACGGAAACAGAAGAAATCGCAAGGCTGAGGACAGAACTCCATCAGCATAACTACCGCTACTACGTACTCAACGCCCCTGTCATCGGCGACCAGCAATTTGACGAGATGATGCACAGGCTCCAGGAACTGGAAGCCCGACATCCCGAATGCCATGACCCCAACAGCCCTACGCAGCGCGTGGGCAGCGACCTTACCCACGACTTTGTCACGGTAGCGCACAAGCGCCCCATGCTTTCTCTCTCCAACACCTACAACCAACAGGAGGTGAGCGACTTCTACGAACGGGTAAAGGAGGGACTTCACGGTGAACCCTTCCAGCTGTGCTGCGAGATGAAGTTCGACGGACTCAGTATCTCGCTCCACTACGAAAAGGGAAAACTGGTGCGTGCTGTCACCCGAGGAGACGGCGTACAGGGCGATGACGTGACGGAGAATGTCCGCACCATACGAAGCATCCCCCTGGTACTGCCCGAGGAGACGGACTACCCCGAGGAGTTTGAGATAAGGGGCGAGGTGCTGATGCCCTTCAGCAGTTTTGAGAAACTGAACCGGGAAAGAGCAGAACGCGGAGAACCGCTTTTTGCCAACCCCCGCAATGCAGCTTCGGGTACCCTGAAGAGCAAGGACTCGCGTGTGGTGGCCGAGCGACAGCTGGATGCGTATCTTTATTACCTGCTGGGCGAGGACATCCCCTGCCATAGCCACTACGAGAACCTGCAGCTGGCACGCCGCTGGGGGTTCAAGGTGAGTGACGCCATGCAGCTGACGGACAGTCTGGACGAAGTGTTCGCCTACATCAACCACTGGAACGAGGCAAGGCACTCCCTTCCATTTGCCACCGACGGCATCGTGCTCAAGGTCAATGACCTGTCACAACAGCGTTCGCTGGGTCTCACGGCCAAGAGTCCGCGCTGGGCCATCGCCTACAAGTTCCAGGCCGAACAGGTCAGCACCATCCTGCGTGAGGTGACTTTCCAGGTGGGACGTACCGGCGTGGTCACCCCCGTGGCCAACATGGACCCAGTGCTGCTGGCCGGCACCATGGTGAAGCGCGCCACGCTGCACAATGCCGACGTGCTGGAGGCACTGGACCTGCACCTGGGCGACCATGTGCTGGTGGAGAAGGGTGGTGAAATCATTCCCAAGATAGTGGGCGTAGATCAGGAGTTCCTGACCGAAGAGAGGGGGCCCAAGGTGACGTTTGTCACCCATTGCCCGGAATGCGGAACAGCCCTGGTGCGCAACGAAGAGGAAGCTGCCACCTACTGCCCCAACGATGCCTGCAAACCACAGATACTGGGACGTATCGAGCATTTCATCTCACGCAAGGCCATGGACATCAGTTCCCTGGGTCCCGAGACCGTTGACAAGTATTTCAGCGACGGCCTGATACATGACGTGGCTGACCTCTACGCGCTCACGCTGGACAAGCTCTGTCCGCCGGAGGTAGATCTCTTCGGCAATCCCCTGCCCAACAACAACAGGCAGGAACACCTGCAGCAGCGCAACGTGCTGGCAGGCATCGAAGCCAGCAAGCAGGTCAGTTTCGAGCGCGTGCTCTTTGCCCTGGGCATACGGTTCGTCGGGGAAGTGGCAGCCAAGTCACTGGCCCGCAATTTCCGCAGCGTGGATGCCCTGCGTGAGGCTTCCCTCGAGCAACTGCTGGAAGTGAACGGCATCGGACTGGTCATCGCACAGAGCGTGAAGAGATGGTTTGCCGACGAGCAGAACCTTCAGCTCATAGAACGCCTGAGGGGCTACGGACTGCAGCTGGCCCTCACCGACAACGAACTCTCGCTCCACAGCGACAAGCTGGCAGGGCAGAGCGTTGTCATCAGCGGTGTCTTTGCCCATCACAGCCGGGACGAATACAAGGCCATGATAGAACAGCACGGAGGCAAGAACGTGGGAAGCATCTCGGCCAAGACCTCCTTTGTGCTGGCAGGGGCGAACATGGGACCGGCCAAACTGGAGAAAGCAAGCAAACTGGGAGTGAAGATAGTCACGGAAGAGGAGTTTCTTACTATGATTTTGTAATGTAAAAGACGCACTTTCGTTCTTACCTGTCAGTTTTTGGACATATTGTTTGGCATTTCGCAACATAATTTGTAACTTTGCATCCCGAAAGAAAGAGGCAGTGCCAGGGAAGACCCCTCTCATGCACACCTCACGGCGGATGCCAAGGCAAAAAATGATAATCAAAACCTCACGGTGGGAAGAACAGAACCCATCAAAAATAATATATGGCTCAAAATAAATTCAAAGGACTGGGCATCGCCCTTGTCACTCCTTTCAAGGCAGATGGAAGCGTGGATTATGACGCGCTGGTAAGACTTGTGGATTTCCAACTGTCACATGGTGCAGATTTCCTCTGCATCCTGGGCACCACGGCAGAGACTCCCACGCTCACGGCAGAGGAGAAACGCCAGATACGCGACGTCGTCGTACAACGTGCAGGCGGCCGTGTACCACTGCTCATGGGTTGTGGCGGCAACTGTACGTCAGCTGTCATCAACGAACTCAAGTCAACGGATTGGACAGGCATCGACGGTGTGCTGAGCGTATGCCCCATGTACAACAAGCCCTCGCAGGAGGGTCTCTACCAGCACTTCAAGGCCATAGCACAGGCCAGTCCCGTACCCGTAGTACTCTACAATGTTCCCGGGCGTACGGGTGTGAACATGACGGCTGAGACAACGCTCCGTCTGGCTCGCGACTGCGAGAATGTGGTGGCCATCAAGGAAGCCAGCGGCAACATCACCCAGATGGATGACATCATCAAGAACAAACCGGCGAACTTCGACGTCATCAGCGGAGACGACGGTATAACCTTCCCGCTCATCACCTTGGGGGCCGTGGGTGTCATCAGCGTCATCGGCAATGCACTGCCCGCTGAGTTCAGCCGTATGGTGCGTCTGGCCCTGAAGGGAGAATACGCACAGGCTCTCCACATCCACCATAAGTTCACGGAACTCTTCAAACTGCTCTTCGTGGATGGCAATCCTGCCGGAGTCAAGGCCATGCTGCATGCCATGGGCGTGGTAGAGAACGAGCTGCGACTGCCACTGGTACCCACTACACTGGTTACGATGGAGAAGATTTCCACCATCGTAAGGGAACTGGGCATCAAGTACTGATTTTGACGGTTATCGAAAGGGTTATAGGTTATAGGTTATCGAAAGGGTTATAGATTTAATTTGACGGTTTTAGGTCATAACTGCTTAATCGTAGACGAAAACTATAACCCGAATGCAGCCTCAAAACGAACTATAACCCTTTCGATAACCTATAACCTATAACCTTTCAACTTTTCTTGAAATAGTAGATGAACGTAGCCAGACCTTCGAGGGTCTTCTTTCCCGTCTCCTTGACGATGATGGTGAACTTGATGGTC
>CALZGT010000151.1 GCA_945787235.1 uncultured Prevotellaceae bacterium | reverse complement strand
CCTTTCCCTGCTGTGGTGTCTCTTCAGTACCCAGGGACTTTGGGCGGGCGAGAAGGCTTATCTCTTCAGTTATTTCATCGGGCAGTCGGATGGACTCCATCTGGCTTATAGTCTTGACGGCTTGAAGTGGAAGGCATTGAACGGCAACAAGTCTATTCTGCGCCCTGTCATTGGTCGTGACCGCCTGATGCGTGACCCCAGCATCTGCCAGGGGCCTGACGGCACGTTCCACCTGGTGTGGACGAGCAGCTGGAAGGACCGCATCATCGGCTATGCTTCTTCTAAGGACTTGGTGCATTGGAGTCAGCAGGACTCCATCCCCGTCATGATGCACGAACCGAAGGCCAAGAACTGCTGGGCACCCGAGGTTTTCTATGATGAGGCTTCCCGCCGTTTCTACATCTTCTGGGCTACGACTATCCCGGGTGCCAAGGGCATCAAGACGGAGGGCTGCCTGAGTGAAAGTGGTGACAATCACCGCATCTATTGCACCACGACACGTGACTTCCGTAAGTTCTCGAAGACTAAACTCTGGTTCAATCCCGACTTCAATGCTATTGACGCGGCGGTGGTGAAGAGCCCCATCAACGGCGACCTCATCATGGCGGTCAAGAACGAGAACTTGGAGCCGTACGAGAAGAACATTCGCATCACCCGCAGCCGGTCCATGAAATCTTTCCCCACCGAGGTAAGTCCCCGAATTCACGAGAAGACCCGTGGTGAAGGGCCCGCGCCCTTGTTCGTGGGGGATACGCTCTATGTCTATTATGACATATACGGAATGCACCGTTATGGCGTGGCCGCCAGTTACGACAACGGCTATACATGGACTGACCGCACCAGCGATCTTTCCCTTCCCGAGGGTATCAGGCATGGCACGGCCTTTGCTGTGGACAAGGGGGTCGTAGATCGTCTGATAGAGATGCTGGGAGAGTAAGAAGCGACAAAAAAAGGCGTTTTGGACTTTGTTATGCGGGTTGCGCGTGCGTTTTTTATATTATTATGCCTAAATATTTGGTATTTCACGCACTAATTCGTAACTTTGCAGCCGAAAAGAGAAACAAGCTAAACAAAAGATTTTTTTATTGTATGAAAAAGAACGTGTTTTTTCTTGCAATGGGTGGTGCTGCTTTGTTCACCAGTTGCGCTAAGTTGGGCCCTTTGAGTGCTGACAATTTCACTGTCAATCCTACTCCTCTGGAGCAGGTGGCTGGTCAGGTGCCCGCAACTATCAATGGTACTTTCCCTGAGAAGTACATGAAGAAGAAGGCTGTGGTGACGGTTACTCCCGTACTGAAGTATGAGGGTGGCGAGGCTCAGGGCCAGAGTGCTACTTTCCAGGGTGAGAAGGTAGAGGGTAATGGTACTACCATCCAGTATAAGGTGGGTGGCAACTATACCATGAAGAGCAACTGGGCATATACCGACGATATGCTGCAGAGTGACCTCTATCTCCGTTTCGATGCCAAGGTGGGCAAGAAGAAGGTAAGCATCCCCGAGGTCAAGGTGGGCTATGGCGTAGTGGCTACTGGTGCTCTGCTTCAGAATGCACTTTCTACCATCAACGGTTCTAATGCAACGGATGCTTTCCAGCGCATCATTCAGCAGAAGCAGGAGGCTAACATCAAGTTCGTTATCAACCAGGCTAAGGTTCGTGCCAGCGAGACCGACAAGGTCAGCGTGAAGGATTTGACCAAGATTCTGAAGGAAATCAATGACAATGCCGAGACACGCGTTCTGCGCAATGTGGAGGTAAGTGCTTACGCCAGCCCCGATGGTAAGTATGACTTCAATGAGAAACTGGCTGAGCGTCGTCAGAATGCTGGTTCTGATTACCTTAAGAAGGAGTTGAAGAAGATTAAGATGCAGGCTGACATCGACACCAAGTTCACCGCTGAGGACTGGGAGGGTTTCCAGCAACTCGTTTCTGCCAGCAACCTGCAGGATAAGGAGGTTATCCTTCGCGTACTCTCTATGTATCAGGATCCCGAGCAGCGCGAGGAGCAGATCAAGAACATGAGTGCCATCTATACCGAAATCAAGGAGGGCATTCTTCCTGAGTTGCGTCGTGCGCGCCTCATCGTTACCTACGAGGTCGTAGGCCGTAGCGATGAGCAGATCCTGGCTCAGTTCAAGCAGGATGCTTCTCAGCTCAGCGTAGAGGAGCTGATTTATGGTGCCAACAAGTTGGTTAAGAACGATGCTGAAAAGGAGGCTTGGTACACCAAGACCACCCAGCTCTATCCTTCAGACTACCGTGCTTACAACAATCTGGCTCAGCTGGCATACGCCAAGGGTGACAAGACCAAGATGCAGCAGTATCTCCAGAAGGCCAAGTCTGCTGATGCAAGTGCTTCACCGGTACATGCCAACCAGGCTCTGTTGGCCTTGGCCAACGGTAACGCGCAGCAGGCTGAGGTGGCTTTGGCCAAGGGTAGCGGTGCAGATGGCTTCAACGAGACCATGGGTGCGCTCAACATGGCTAAGGGTAACTATGCACAGGCTGCTTCCAACCTGAAGGGTACTAACAACAACGTGACGCTGCTCGCTCAGATTATGAACAAGGATTATGCAGCCGCCAAGACAACGCTCTCACGCATCGAGAATCCTGATGCTACGACGGCTTACCTGCAGGCAGTGCTTGGTGCCCGTACCAATGACACCAATGCACTGGCACAGGGTCTCCGTGAGGCTGTGAAGCGTGATCCCTCACTGGCTCAGCGTGCCCTCAGGGACGTAGAGTTCGTGAAGTATGCCAGCACCGTAAAGAGTCTGGTGAAGTAAACTGAACTATGACATCATTCCGTCAGAACTCGAATAGAATGAAATGCAATAAACCCTCCTGCCCCTTCGTGGGGTGGGCGGGTTTGTGCTTTTATGTAGTCTGTTTCCTGTGCTGCACGTTTCTTTCGTGTGGCGTATCTCACGACCAGGTGCGCCTGAGGGGGAAGTATGCCAACATAAAACAGGGGGATTTCCTTCTCTTCAGCCCAGACGGAAAGATTCCCCGTATTGACACGCTTCATGTTGTCAACGGGGAGTTTGAATATGTCTGTGACTTTGAGGGAGAAGGCACCCTGTGCATCCTCTATCCCAACAACTCGCAGTTGATGCTGTGGGCAAGGGGAGGGGATGACCTCCGTATCGAGGCTGACGTGCAGGACTTGTGGAATACTGTGGTAAAGGGAAACCCGGAGAATGAACTCTATACGGGATTCCGCAGACAGAATGCCCCCACGGATACCGTGGCTCTTCGGAGGTCGGCGGCGGGTTTCATTCGCCAACATGCCGGAAGTCCCGTGGCATCATATTTACTCAGGCAGTATTTCGTGGCTCCTTATGATGTGCCCATGGACAGCACGGAGTGCCTCTATCGGGTCATTCAGGAGGCTTTGCCGCAGGATGCCGGAGTGACCCGTCTGGGTGGAGTCATACAGCAGTGTTATGCGTTGCAGGAAGGAATGCCCATGCCGGCTTTCGACCTTGTCACCACTGATTCTGTCCATCATCGTCTTTCTGATTATAAAGGAAAGCATCTTGTCATGTATTTCTGGGCAGGATGGCACAGCAGTTCCAACTATCTGCACCAGCAACTCGACAATCTGCGCAGGGAACTCCGTGAACCTTCCGAGGAGGGGAAGCGGAAACAGGATGTGGCGTTGCTGGGATTCAGCCTGGACACCGATACGCTTACTTTCCGTGTCAGCCGGCCGACCAAGGAACAGGATATTCCCACCTTCTGTGACCAACAGGGTTTCAATCACCCTCTTCTCACCCAGTTGGGTGTCCGTTCCCTTCCTCTATTTATAGTAGTGGGAACTGATGGGAAAGTCTGGAAGGTCGCATCAGAGTTTAGGGAAGTGGAGCGTTATTTTTCGGAATCGGCACAGGCGAAGAACGAAAAAAGGAAGGAAGCCGGTGAGCGTTCTCGTGCGGTCAGCCTGGACAGAATGCCTCATTGAAGTGAATTGTGTATTGAATCTACCTTATGGTAATTCATCAAGGAATCGTAATTATTTGAACCGCCTTAAAGAATACCTCTTATGCTTGTCAAAGTCAACAGTGCCGCCGTACAAGGATTGGAAGCCATCGCCATAACAGTGGAGGTCAATGTCAATCCCGGTGTGCGCTTCGTCTTGGTGGGATTGCCCGACAATGCCGTGAAGGAGAGTCGTGAGCGCATCGTTGCGGCTGTCCAGAATAGCGGCTTCAGTCTTCCGCTTCGTTCCGTCACCATCAATATGGCTCCTGCTGATGTGAAGAAAGAAGGGAGTGGTTACGACCTCCCCATGGCTATTGGGATGATGGCTGCCGAGGGGAGTGTGTCCATGCAGCTGCTTCCCACTACCATGATGGTGGGGGAACTGAGTCTGGATGGCTCCCTGCAGCCGGTGCGGGGTGCGCTGCTCATAGCTATCAGGGCTCGCGCCATGGGACTTCAGCGTCTCGTGGTACCTGTGGAGAATGTCAGAGAGGCGGCTGTGGTGAACAACCTGAAGGTGTATGGTGCGCATAATCTGCGGGAGGTGGTTGACCTTTTGAATGGCGGCGAGATGCTGCTGCCTACCGAGGTTGACACGCGTAGGGAGTTTTATGACCACCAGGTGAATTTTGGATATGACTTTGCTGATGTCAAGGGACAGGAGTTTGTCAAGAGGGCTTTCGAGGTGGCAGCGGCCGGGGGACACAACATTATCATGATAGGGCCTCCCGGAAGTGGAAAGAGTATGTTGGCCAAGCGCATGTCCACCATTCTGCCTCCGCTTTCCTTGGCTGAGAGCCTGGAGACAACGCAGATTCATTCCATTGCCGGGCAGCTGAAGAGTGACACGTCTCTCATAGCGACGCGTCCTTTCCGCAATCCTCATCATACCATTTCGCCTGTGGCACTGGTAGGTGGGGGGATGTCGCCCCAACCGGGAGAAATCAGTCTGGCGCACAATGGCGTGCTTTTTCTGGACGAACTTCCCGAGTTCAACAGGTCTGTGCTGGAAGTGTTGCGCCAACCGCTGGAGGACCGGGTCATCAATGTCTCGCGTGCCAAATACACCGTTTCCTATCCCTGCAACTTCATGTTTGTGGCGGCCATGAACCCTTGTCCGTGTGGCTATTATAACCATCCTCTCAAACGCTGTGTGTGTACTCCAGGGCAGATAACCCGTTATCTCAATAAGATTTCTGGACCTCTGTTGGACCGCATTGACATGCAGATAGAGATCGTGCCACTCACCTTCGACCAGATGTCGCGTTCGGCACCGGGGGAGTCCAGTGCCGTTATCCGCGAGCGTGTCATCAAGGCCCGCAAGATTCAGGAAGAGCGTTACAAGGAGTATAGGGGCATCCATTGCAATGCACAGATGACCTCAGCCTTGATGCGTGAGTTTGCTACTCCCAAGCCGGAGGATGCCGAATTGCTTCGTCAGGCCATGACCCGCTTCCAGCTCTCTGCCCGTGCCTACGACCGCATCTTGCGTGTGGCTCGTACCATCGCTGACCTGGAGGCTTCAGACATGATTACGTCAACTCACCTGGCAGAGGCCATCGGTTACCGTAACATGGACCGGGCAAGTTGGGGGGAGTAGTTGGGAGTTCATAGTTCTGTTGAGAGGTTATGGGTTATAGGTTAT
>CALZGT010000150.1 GCA_945787235.1 uncultured Prevotellaceae bacterium | reverse complement strand
AATCTGCTCGAAGATAGAGCAAAATCCCATCAAAGCTAATTTATAGAACCTACCTCAAATGCGAAAGGCCACCCACACACCTACTCGTACACGTTGCCCCAGTCAATATCGTCCTTCATGGGACGCATCTCATCGTCCTCGGTGCCTATCTCCTCCAGGGTGGTGGTGTACTCCCCTACCCTCTTCATCTGCCTGCTGGCATAGTCCAGTTTTTCCCTCGTGACCCTCACTATAGAGGACGGCAGGGCATATTCGTAGTCAGTCTGCTCGAGAATGGTGCCGTAGGGGCTGATGGTTTGTTCCCTCACGAGCCGTCCCTCGTGCCATATCCTCTTCAGGGTGTCAGGCTGGTGACAGTATGTTCTCCTATAGATGGTCTGTCCGTCCCGGGATTCTCTGGTCCGCATCTCCTGGTACATGTCCCCATCCTTTGTGCTCGGGTACATGACAACCTTTGTCAAAACTCCGTCCTTGTAGGTCTCCTCCTGTGCGGGAATGAAATCGGCATACCTCATGAGCGTGTATTCCGCAGGCCATGGCTCTTCGGGACAGACGCACACCTTGAAGAAGTAGCGTCCGCCCCTTAGGTCGCTCATCCAGAAATAAGCGGCAGGGGTCACCTCTGCGTCAAGCCAGTAGCCGTCAGGAGCCTCTATCGTGCGTCCCGTCCTCGTGTCCGTGGCTTTTCTGACCTTGCCCTCATCATCGTACGAGAGGGAGACGCTGTGATAGAGCACAGAGTCGGGGTGGTCATAGTCCATGGTCTCTATCCTGAGGCGGAAAGCCTCATAGAAGTCCTTGCCGGCCTCCTCTCCAAACCAGTCCCTGTAGTTCTCCTGCATGCCGCCCTGCAGTTCTACCGGCTCGTCAAAGTAGAGCAAACCGGCCAGCTGCCCGTCACTGCGGTAGCGGTATATGATGACCTGTGGCTCACATTCAGATGCCTGTGACAGGGTGGCTATCGTACGTCCCTCCGCATCCACGAACTCCGTCAGACTGTTCATGGGAGCCTCCTGCATCCTGTAGGTTACGTACGAACCGTCACTGAAGCGGACGGAGTCGTACTCTATGAATCCTTCCGGCAGGTACTGTTCGCCGGAGGAGGTGTCATAGTGTATGCTGTCCACCACCCGTATGCCCTGGCTGCCGTTCTGTTGGCAGGCAGCCAGGGACATCATACTGCATATCAAGAAAGCACTGTACTTTTTCATCTTCAGTAGGGGTTTTCCTGTCATCCGAGGCTCACTCCCCGAAGAATTCCTCTTCGGCATTTACATCGTTCTCCGAAATCCTGTTGAACCAGCGTTCGCGCGAGGCGGCCAACTTCTGGCTCATCATAACCGTGCCACATACCGTGGCCTCAAAGTTCATGGCATTCTTGATGCCCAGGCCGTGCGATACCGCCATGGCATCCTGGTTGGCCCCGATGTAGGCAAAGGTCCATCCCCTCTGTCCCAGTTTCTCGGTCAGTGCCTTCACGCTGCTCTGGCTGTACTCCCGGGAAGCGTTCTCGTAGCCGTCCGTGATGATGGTCACCAGCACCTTGTCGTTCTCTGCCACACTCTTCTTGAGTTCCATGACCGACTTGCCGATGGCATCGTAGAGCGGAGTACTGCAGCTGGGGTTGTACTGTGCCGGGGTGATATCCTCCACCTTGGTGGCCTCCACGCGGTCCAGGACGGTCTTGATGCTGCTGCTGTTGAAGGTCACGAAACTCACGTAGTGCTCCTGGTCTTCGTATTTCTTCTGTGCTGCACGCACACTCTGCAGGGTTTCGTTCACGCCGTCTATGGCCTGCTTCTCGATGGAACACATGCTTCCGCTCTCGTCAAGGATGAGGAGGTTGAAAATTCTCGTCTTCATAACTTTTCTTTTTTGTGATTACACCTTAATATATATATATTCTCTCTTTGCAGCCGTTGGGGGGGCTGTTGTTACCCATCCCCTCCGTGCTGTTCTTTTATGTAGGTAGAGAGCGAAAAGTAACCTATATTCTATCACATCCTTTCAACAATTTTGCGAAAAGGACCTTCCAACTTCAGCTCCATGATGCACCACGAAAGATGCTGGTCGGGCAGGACACAAAAATAGGCATTTTAATCCAAAAACAGAAATTCTACGTTGTTTTTTTGCAATATTGCCACTTTTTCGACACAAAGCGAGCACACTGCACTCTTTCCCGCAAGCGAATCAAAGCAAATAATAATCCCTCCCACGATGGGGAGGGATTATTGGGTTTTACAATTGGATGGTAATCATCTCCAGCGAGCGGGGTTGGATGTCGAGGGTCATCTTCTTGGCCGCCTTGAAATCAGACTTGACGGGAGAAACAGGGTGCTTGTCGTAGTTGTTCTCATCGTCAAGCTTGCCGCTGAGCACCGTCCTCACTGCATTGGGCTTCACGGAGAAGCGGGAGAGATCGATGTTGACGGTCTTGGTCTGGTCGGTCATGTTGCCCACCTTGACATAAAGTTCACGCTTGTTGACGTTGAGCACGACACTCTGGCCAATGAGGTGATTCTTGAACTCATCGTCACCATCAGCAAACTTCACACAGTCGCCATAGTAGTACTGTCCGCTGGACTGGCCGAACATCTGCTGCACGTAGTAGCTGCAGGTGAAGAAAGGCCGGGCGTTGTCGAAATAAATCATGTTGGGATTCCAGTTCGTGTTATGCTTGTAGGCAAAAAGAGGGGCGTAGGACGTCATCACCACCTTGTCGGCATTGCGCTCCACGTCCATCAGGTAGATGGCTTCGGCGAGGGCATCACCCCACTGGTTCATCTGACCGTGGCCACGGTCCTGCACGGAGTACTCACCCAGATACACCTTGCACTTCTTGTCCTTGTAGAAGTCACCGCTGTACTGACGCGAATCGATGAACATCTGACGGGGGTCATAGTAGTGCTCGTCGATGATGGGAAGCCCAATCTCCTCAGCCAGCTTCCAGGCATTCTCATAGTCGGGATTGCCTGCATGCGAACCCGGTCCGGCGGTACCGATGATGATAATCTCAGGATGCTTCTCCGTGACTTTCTGGTACATGTACTTGAAGCGCTCGGCAAACTCGGGCGTAATCTTCTCCTCGTTGCCGATACCCAGATACTTCAGGTTGAAGGGGGCAGGATGACCGGCAGCAGCACGTACGGCACCCCACTTGGTGGTGACGTCACCGTTGGCCCACTCGATGAGGTCGAGGGCATCCTGTACCCACTCGTCCATGTCGGCCATATCTACCACTTCCTGGGCCTGACCCTTCATGCCCCAGCCACCATTCACACCCTGGCAGCTCACGCCACAGGGCAGGATGGGCACAGGCTGCATGCCCATGTCCTCACAGAGCTGGAAGTACTCGAAGTAACCCACCTCCATGGACTGGTTGTAGCCCCAGGTGTTCTTCAGGGCCTTGCGCGTCTCCATGGGGCCTACGGTAGTCTTCCAGCGGTAGGTGTTCCAGAAACCATCACCGCCTCCGTGTACCACACATCCACCAGGGAAACGCATGAACTTGGGGTTCAGGCCCTCGAGTGCCTCGGCCAGGTCCTTGCGGATGCCATGTCCGTGGTAGGTGTCCTGCGGCACGAGCCTCACCATGTCGAGGTCCATCTCGCCCTTCTCCAGCATGAGAATCTGCAGGTTGGCATTGGGACAGTCCTTGGAGGGAATGAGCACAGCCTCATACTTCTGCCACTCCTTGTCATAGACGTTGAGGGTTGTCTCGGCCAGCACCTCAGGCTGGTGACCAGGAACGACCAGCACCACGCGGACAGGTTTTGCCTTGCCGCTGACATTGCGCATGAAGACGCTGAAGTCGTACTTGGCACCCGCCTTGACCGTCATGCCGTTGAAACCGTCATTGCTCAGTCCCACACCCGTCCAGCCGTCGAAGTCGTAGTAGTGACCGATGCGCTCCGCATAGACACGCATATAGGTGGGGTTGTTGGCATGGATGGGCTGGTTGTGGCCATCCACGATGTAGCCGGCAGAGTGTCCGGGACGCAGGAAACGCCAGTTGGTACCGGGACCCCATCCGTCACGCACCATGGGGCTGTACTCGAAGGAACCGTTCTGCACGAGGTTGGCATTTAGGCCACCGTCGGCAGCATAACTGATGTCCTCGAAGAAGATACCGATAAGTTCGTCACTGATGGCCTTGCCGCCGGCAGGAGCCTTCATGGCCTTCTGGGCCGAGAGCCCCATCGAGGAGGCGAGCAGCATGGAAGCTGCCAGGAATGTTGTTTTTTTCATTGATTGTTTTGAATAAAAATTAATATTAGGTGTTTGTTTTCTTATCGTACCTGAAGACGTACCTTGTACTTCACCTCATTCTGGGGAATGCAGTACTTGGTCATGGTGCCCGGACCACAGGAGGCATTGCCCACACCGCGCAGGGCACCATCGAGGTGCATGTAGAGGAAGGGACGCGGCTGCAGCTGCCAACTGTGGTTGGTGTTCATGAGGTCGGCATCGGTATAGCGGTTGAGCGAGAAGCTCACCTCGCCTTCCGTCTGGAGGAAGAGGCTGTAGCGGCCCGTGGCATGGTGAAGGGTGAGTTCGCGCAAGCCTCCACGGTCGCCCGTGGTCTGTGGCTTCATGTAGGGTTCGGCCAGCTCGCTCACCGAGGAGGAATAACGTCCCCACAGGGCACCGTCCCTGCGGTCGGGATAGTTCTCCCAGGGGCCCAGGGCATAGTAATCTACCCGGGTGAAGGCAGTGTCAAGTCCCAGTGCCACACCGGCACGGCGCAGTTCGGTGGTCTTGGGACGAAGCGTCACCTCCATATCTACCACGCCATTGGGATGGAGGGTATATACAATCCGCTGGTCAGCGAGCGAACCCTCGCGCTGTGTCGTCACCACATAGGGAGCCTGTGCCGAGAAGGTCTGCTGTCCCTGCACCACGGGATGCTGCTGCGTATAGGTCAGATGACCGTAGTTCCTGAGTCCGTCCTGCGTGTTGCCATAGCGGTCATTCTCAATCCAGCGGTGGTTGTCGAAGACGGGACCCATGCCCTGTGCCAGAATGTCATGACCGTCGAGCTGGAGCGACAGGAGCTGGCCCGTGCCATTGTCGAACTCTGCCGACACCTTATTATTATATACGCGTAAGGTCTGTCCCACCGTGGCCTGGAGTGCCTCCCCGCCATCCTCCACCTGTGGGAGGGCTGCCGGAGCGTACCAGCGCCACTGGCACGCTGCGAGAACGTGGCCTGCCTCTGTGCTGCGGGTAGCCTTTGTCTCCAGCACACGTACGTTGAGCAGGACGTCCGGTTCTGAGGCCATCTTACCGAGGAAAGCCGCCAGGTCATAGCGCACGGAATCACCAGCAGGGAGATCACCCAGCGTGAGGGTCTTGGTCTTGACGACGCGACCTGCCCTGAGCAACTGCCACTGCACTTTCGAGCCACCGAGGTTGCGGAACGTATAGTCATTCTTCACAGTGAGCCATACGGCAGGTACCTTGCGGTTCTCCTTCTGTATGAAGATGCCCATCTTGACATACTGGTAGGCCGCCTTCACCTCAGCCAGCTTGGCGGTAGCTTCGCGCAAAGAAGTCACGATGCCGTTGCTGCAGAAATTGCCCTGATGAGGTCCGGGGAAGTCATAGCCCGTACGCATCTTCCTGACACCCTCCTTGAGTTCAAGGGGTTCATAGATGGACTGATCGACCCAGTCCCAGATGCAGCCTCCGATGGTGGCATTGCTCTGCTCCATGGACTCCA
>CALZGT010000149.1 GCA_945787235.1 uncultured Prevotellaceae bacterium | reverse complement strand
TTTGATATTGTATTCTTATTTCTCTATGTGCTTATTTCACCTCCTCGAAGTCGGCATCCTGTACGTCGTCACCACAGTTCTGACTGCCGCAGTTGCCATTCTGGCAGCCACCGTTCATGTCGGGGCCGGGCTGTGCACCGGGCTGTGCGCCAGCAGCATTCATCTTCTGGTAGGCTGCACTCATGGCCTGGTTCAACTTCTCGATGGCGGCATCAATACCAGCCAGGTCGCTGGCATCCTTGGCCTTCTTCAGGTCCTCGATGGCTGCCTCGATGGCAGGCTTGTCGCTGGCAGGCACCTTGTCGGCATTCTCCTTGAGGAAGTTCTCGCTCTGGAAGATGAAGGAGTCAGCCTGGTTCAGCTTGTCAATCTTCTCGCGCTCCTTCTTGTCGGCATCGGCATTGGCCTCGGCCTCAGCCTTCATGCGCTCGATTTCCTCCTTGGTGAGTGAGCTGCTGGCCTCGATGCGGATGGCCTGCTGCTTGCCCGTAGCCTTATCTACGGCGGTGACGTTGAGGATACCGTTGGCATCGATGTCGAAGGTTACCTCAATCTGGGGAACACCGCGGCGTGCAGGAGCAATACCCTCCAGGTTGAACTGGCCTACGCTTTTGTTCTGGGCAGCCATGGGACGCTCACCCTGCAGCACGTGGATGGTCACGGCAGTCTGGTTGTCGGCTGCGGTAGAGAATATCTGGCTCTTCTTGCAGGGGATGGTAGAGTTGGCCTCGATGAGAGGAGTCATCACGCCACCGAGCGTTTCGATACCCATGGTAAGGGGAGTCACGTCGAGCAGGATGATGTCGTTGAGACCACCCTCCTCCTTGTTGAGGACGGCACCCTGGATGGCAGCACCTACGGCCACTACCTCATCGGGGTTGACACCCTTGCTGGGAGCCTTGCCGAAGAAATCCTCAACGAGCTTCTGTACGGCGGGGATTCGGCTTGAACCACCCACGAGGATTACCTCATCGATGTCGCTGTTGCTGCAGCCTGCATCGCGCATGGCATTCTGGCAGGGTATCTTGCAGGCCTGGATGAGGCCGTCAGCCAGCTGCTCGAACTTGGCACGGGTGAGGGTCTTCACCAGGTGCTTGGGCACACCGCCTACGGCAGTGATGTAGGGGAGGTTGATCTCGCTCGTCGTCGTGCTGGAGAGCTCTATCTTGGCCTTCTCAGCAGCCTCCTTGAGACGCTGGAGAGCCATGGGGTCCTGCTTCAGGTCGATGCCTTCCTCTGCCTTGAACTCGCTGGCCAACCAGTCGATGATGACCTGGTCGAAATCGTCACCACCCAGGTGGGTGTCACCATTGGTGGAGAGTACCTCGAAGACACCGCCGCCGAACTCCAGGATGGAGATATCGAAGGTACCACCACCGAGGTCGAAGACAGCCACCTTCATGTCCTTGCCAGCCTTCTCCACGCCGTAGGCCAGAGCTGCTGCGGTAGGCTCGTTGACGATACGCTTCACCTCAAGTCCGGCAATCTGACCAGCCTCCTTGGTGGCCTGACGCTGTGAGTCAGAGAAGTAGGCGGGTACGGTGATGACAGCCTCGGTGACCTCCTGGCCCAGGTAGTCCTCTGCCGTCTTCTTCATCTTCTGCAGCACCATGGCAGAAATCTCCTGCGGAGTGTAGAGGCGACCGTCGATATCCACGCGGGGAGTGTTGTTGTCACCCTTTACCACATTGTAGGGTACGCGGCCAATCTCCTTCTGCACCTGGTCGAAGGTCTCGCCCATGAAACGCTTGATGGAGAACACCGTCTTCTTAGGATTGGTGATGGCCTGACGCTTGGCAGGGTCGCCCACCTTGCGCTCGCCGCCCTCTACGAAGGCCACAACGGAAGGCGTAGTGCGCTTGCCCTCGCTGTTGGTGATCACTACGGGCTCGCCGCCCTCATAAACGGATACACAACTGTTGGTAGTACCCAAGTCGATTCCAATAATCTTTCCCATAATCGTATTGTTTTTTAGTTTATATTCCTTAATTAATAATGTTGTTTTCTTCCTCTGCCGTCAACCTCGTCCCTGCCTTGCGGTCGTGAGGCTGTGGGTTGCCGTCTTCGGACTTTTCTGTCTGCCTCTTCTCACACAAAGCGCGTGCCAAAAGGGACATCTTGTCGCAAAAAAATGATTTTTCTGCAAAAAAGGCAGTAAAAATGTCCCTGGAATGTGGAAAATCTGCCAAAGTAAGCACATCATACGCATATTTTCCGTAACTTTGCCATACGATACTCATACGAATCTGAAACTATAAGTAGGTGTGCAAAATGATTTTTATAATCCTTGCACCGCCTGCTGCGCATTATCAGCCAGTGACAACAGTCGAGTAGGAGTCGCTACACTCCTTCATGTCACAAACTGATTCTGCATCACCAATCAATACAATCATTATAAAAATCATTTTGCACACCTACTTATGAAACCAACAACTTGGCTTGCTGCTTGTCTTTTTGCCTCCTTCTTCGGCACCAGCCAGGAGGCTCAGGCTCAGGATGATTACTTTGTGACTACGGACAATCCCGCTGCTACTCAGGACAGTACTGGGGTAGAGAATGAGGTGCTCACGCCCGAACAGCGTTTCGTGAAGGAAAACTTCACCTACCGTTCCCTCTGCGATTGGACGGAGGGCACACGCTTCATGGTCTATCCCAGTGAGAGGGAGACGCTGCTGGGGCTTTTTGCCGATGCCGAAACGGGACGCGACGTGCCCACGGGCACACTGCGCAAGCACATCGTGCTCTACAAGGGGCATGAGGTGACGGATCGCGGTTACATTCACCTGAACTTTGAAGTGGCAGACACGCAGCAGCGCATCTATTACGAGATTCGCAACATCGACTTCGATGCCTACTGTGCCAAGACCACCGGAGGCGGCGTGCCCGGGCTGGTCTATCTGGAGGATGTAGATAAGGCCAAGGAACTCATGATGGGGCAGGTCTATTACGCCAATCACGAGACTTTCTACAAGGATGACCGCAGTACGCCCAAGGGCTACCGCGAGCAGCCCATCCCTCTCGACACCAAGCTCACGGTGACGGCCGTGGGAGTGGGGAGCCGTGAGTACCCCGTGAAAGTCGTGGTGATGACCGACCAGGGTCAGAAGTTCTTCCAGTTGTGTGCCCTGAGCCATACCAACAGCGGCATGGACATGAAGGACTTTCAGAACAGCCGTGTGGAGCAGCACCTCTTCGAGAATGCCTTCTGCTTCACCCCCAAGGAAACGGAAGAGAAGAGCCGGCGCAGCAGCAACGAGGACCTGGCCAAGTCCTACCTGAAGAATCCGCATACGTTCGTGCCTAGCAAAGGCCACCCTTCTGCCTACGTCACGGAGGTCAGTTACGCCGGACTGGTGAGCGGCATGGCCGCCAAGGGACAGACCCAGGACATGGTACGCATGTCAAAGGGTACAGCAGACAAGATATGGAAGCAGGGTGGCAAAACCGTATGGTGGTATGATGACGGCACGGAGATAACCTTCAACAGTAAAGGAGTAGCCATCAAGGTGGTTAACAAGCCCCGCAGGTAGGCTGCAATGGATAAGTAGGTGTGCAAAATGATTTTTATAATCCTTGCACCGCCTACTGCGCATTATCAGCCAGTGACAACAGTCGAGTAGGAGTCGCTACACTCCTTCATGTCACAAACTGATTCTGCATCACCAATCAATACAATCATTATAAAAATCATTTTGCACACCTACTTAGAAAAAAGAGAGGATGGTCGGCACCCCATGGGTGATGACCATCCTCTCTTTCTATAGGTGGGGTTCTGTGAACCATTCTCTGTCTCATTCCCCGGCTGGAGTCCCAGCCCCTTCAGCATCCACGCCGTTCATGGCCTTGACGATTTTCTGCGTTATCTCGTCAGCCAGTTCGGGGTTGTCGGCCAGCAGGCGCTTCAATGCATCGCGTCCCTGGCACAGGCGGGTGTCCTCGTAGCTGAACCAAGAGCCAGCCTTCGTAATCACCTTGTACTCTACACCCAAGTCGGCAATCTCGCCGATGTGGCTGATGCCTTCCCCGAAGTTGATTTCGAACTCAGCCTTGCGGAAGGGAGGAGCCACCTTGTTCTTCACAATCTTTACGCGGACCTGGTTGCCGATGGGCGTGTCACCGTCCTTCAGGGTGGTGACCTTGCGGATGTCCAGACGTACGCTTGCGTAGAACTTCAGCGCGTTACCGCCCGTGGTCGTTTCCGGGTTGCCGAACATCACACCAATCTTCTCGCGCAACTGGTTGATGAAGATGCACGTGGTGTTGGTCTTGGCGATGGTAGAGGTCAGCTTGCGGAGTGCCTGACTCATGAGGCGTGCCTGCAGACCCACCTTGTTGTCGCCCATGTCGCCCTCAATCTCTGCCTTGGGGGTAAGGGCGGCCACGGAGTCGATGACGATGATGTCGATGGCAGAGGAGCGGATGAGCTGGTCGGCTATCTCCAGGGCCTGCTCTCCGTTGTCGGGCTGGCTGATCCAGAGGTTATCGACATCCACTCCCAGCTTGGCTGCATAGAAGCGGTCGAAGGCGTGCTCGGCATCGATGAAGGCAGCTATGCCTCCTGCCTTCTGGGCCTCGGCGATGGCATGGATGGCCAGGGTCGTCTTACCCGAACTCTCCGGGCCGTAGATCTCTATGATGCGGCCTTTGGGGTAGCCTCCCACGCCCAGGGCGTTGTTGAGGGCGATGGAACCGGTGGGGATGACCTCCACGGCATCAATCTTGTCATCACCCAGCTTCATGATGGAGCCTTTTCCAAAGTCCTTCTCTATCTTGCCCATGGCTTCCATCAGGGCCTTCATCTTCAAGGCCTTTGCGTCGCCATTGTCTATGTTGATTTCTTTTTTTGCCATAATGTTTATTTTGAGTTGATAGGTTATGGGTTATAGGTTATCGAAGGGTTATTGGTCATAGGTACTCAATCGTTGATGAGAACTATAACCCGAAGACAACAGGATATGCACTCTAACCATATCGATAACCTATAACCAATAACCTCCAAACGATTATTTAGAGTTCGAGGTCACCATCGTGAATCTCGTGCCAGGGCAGACCCTGCTTGTTGAGCTGCTCCATGAAGGGATCGGGATCGAACTCCTCGACGTTGTGCACGCCCGGTTTGTTCCACAATCCCTTGAAGAACATCAGGGCACCTATCATGGCTGGCACGCCCGTGGTGTAGCTTACGCCCTGCATGCCCGTCTCATTGTAGGCTGCCTGGTGCGAACAGTTATTATAGACATAATAGGTATGCTCCTCGCCACCGCGCAGGCCCCTGATGCGGCAACCTATGGAGGTCTCGCCGTCGTAGTTCTCGCCCAGGTCTTGAGGGTTGGGGAGTACGGCCTTGAGGAACTGGAGGGGCACAATCTTCACCACCTCTTCGCCCGTGCCATCAGCCTTGGGAGCCTTGTATTCCACCTCATCGATACGGCTCATGCCGATGTTCTGGATGACATCCAGGTAGGTGAGATACTGCTGTCCGAAGGTCATCCAGAAGCGGGCACGCTTGATGGTGGGGAAGTTGATGACGAGGCTCTCTATCTCCTCATGGTGCAGCAGGTAGCTTTCCTTAGGACCGATGTTGGGGTAGTTCAGCGGCTTATGAATCTCCATGGGCTCAGTCTCGATGTATTTGCCGTCCTCGTAGTACAGACCCTTCTGCGTAATCTCGCGGATGTTGATTTCGGGGTTGAAGTTGGTGGCAAAAGCCTTGTGGTGGTTGCC
>CALZGT010000148.1 GCA_945787235.1 uncultured Prevotellaceae bacterium | reverse complement strand
AGCTCAAAGTTACGAATAAGCGAGTGCAAATGCAAATAATGCTTGGAGAAAATGGCTTTGCCACCCCAACATATCAAAAAATACGGGTGCATCCGCGAAGGATGCACCCGCAAGGGGGATATATGGACTTTCATCCATAGGCGTCTTATAGTCCGAAATCTTACTCTGCGGGAGACTCAGGACGGGGACGACGTTCACGGCGTTCACCGCGCTCGCCACGTTCACGACGCTCACCGCGCTCAGGACGGGGACGGCGCTCACGCTCTACATAACCTTCAGGCTTCTCCAGCAGTACGCGGCGTGACAGCTTGAACTTGCCGGTCTTCGGGTCAATCTCCAGGAGTTTTACCTGCAGCTTGTCGCCTTCCTTGATGCCAGCCTCTTCTACCGTCTCCAGACGCTTCCAGTCAATCTCGCTGATGTGCAGCAGACCATCCTTGCCGGGCATGAACTCTACGAATGCACCATAAGGCATGATGCTGCGTACGGTACCCTCATAAACCTCGCCTATCTCGGGGATGGCCACGATGGCCTTGATCTTTGACAAGGCAGCATCGATGGTGTCCTTGTTGGGGCCGCTCACCTGCACCTTGCCCACGCCGTCAGTCTCCTCGATGGTGATGGTGGCACCCGTCTCCTCCTGCATACCCTGGATAATCTTGCCGCCAGGGCCGATGACAGCACCGATGAACTCCTTGGGAATGGTAATCTGCTCGATGCGGGGTACGTGGGGCTTGAGTTCTGCACGGGGGGTGTCGAGCGTCTTCATCATCTCAGCCAGGATATGCTCACGTCCGGCCTTGGCCTGCATGAGGGCCTTCTCGAGAATCTCGTAAGACAGACCGTCACACTTGATGTCCATCTGGGTAGCGGTAAGTCCCTTGGGAGTACCCGTGGTCTTGAAGTCCATGTCACCCAGGTGGTCCTCGTCGCCGAGGATGTCAGAGAGGACGGCATACTTGTCCTCGCCGGGGTTCTTGATGAGACCCATGGCAATGCCGCTGACGGGAGCTGTGATGGGTACACCGGCATCCATCAAGGCCAGACAGCCTGCACAGGTGGAAGCCATGGAGCTGGAACCGTTGGACTCCAGGATGTCCGATACGACACGGATGGTGTAGGGATAGTCGGCGGGAATCTGACCCTTCAGACCGCGCCATGCCAGATGGCCGTGTCCAATCTCACGACGGCCTACGCCGCGCTGTGCCTTGGCCTCGCCGGTGGAGAAGGGAGGGAAGTTGTAGTGAAGCAGGAAACGCTGGTATTCGCGTACGAGAACGTCGTCAACCAGTTTCTCGTCCAGTTTGGTACCCAGCGTACAGGTAGCCAGGGACTGTGTCTCACCACGGGTGAAGATGGCACTTCCGTGAGGACCGGGCAGGGGACTTGCCTCACACCAGATGGGGCGTATCTCATCGGTCTTGCGGCCGTCGAGACGGATACCTTCGTCCAGGATGCAACGACGCATGGCATCCTTCTCCACATCGTGGTAGTAACGGTCGATGAGGCCGTTCTTCTCCTCCAGTTCGTCAGCTGCCATGTCGGCATGTGCCTCAGCGTACTTCACCTTGAAATCCTCGCGGATAGCCTCGAAGGCCTCAGCACGGGCATGCTTCTCCAGGGCCTGCTTGGTCACGTTGTAGGCGGGTTCGTAGCAGGCTGCCTTGACCTCGGCGCGGAGTTCTTCGTCGTTGACCTCGTGGCAGTACTCGCGTTTCACGTCCTTGCCCAGTTCCTTGCTGAGTTCCTTCTGCAGGCGGCACATGGGCTTGATGGCCTCGTGGGCTGCCTTGAGGGCTGCGAGCAGGTCGGTCTCCTGTACCTCCTTCATTTCACCCTCTACCATCATGATGTTCTCCTCGGTGGCACCTACCATGAGGTCCATGTCAGCCTCCTTCAGCTGGCTGAAGGTGGGGTTGATGACGAACTCACCGTTGATGCGGGCCACGCGAACCTCAGAGATGGGACCCTCGAAGGGGATATCGCTGACAGCCAGAGCGGCAGAGGCTGCAAAGCCTGCCAGGGCATCGGGCATGTCCTCACCATCGGCAGAGAAGAGGATTACGTTGACATACACTTCAGCGTGATAGTTGCTGGGGAAAAGGGGACGCAGAGCGCGGTCCACCAGACGGCAAGTGAGAATCTCGTCGTCGTTGGCCTTACCCTCACGCTTCGTGAAACCGCCGGGGAAACGTCCGGCTGCGAAATACTTCTCTCTGTACTCTACCTGCAAGGGCATGAAATCTGTACCGGGAACGGCATCTTTGGCGGCACAAACGGTGGCCAGGAGCATCGTGTTGTTCATGCGGAGCATCACGGATCCATCGGCTTGTTTGGCCAGTTTCCCGGTCTCGATGCTGATGGTTCTTCCATCAGGCAACTCGACTGTCTTTGTAATTACGTTCATCTTAAATATTAAAATATGTGTCAATACGCACCACCATGGTGCGCAAAAATTCGTGCAAAGATACACAATATTCTTGAAACGAGAAAATTGCAGGTCGAAAAAAAGTTCTTTTTGTCTGAATTGGTGAGTTTCTGGCCTTGTTTTCCTATATCGTGCAAGATAATTGTGTGGCATTTCGTGCACTATGAACGGAAATACCCAAATAAATTTGGCATTTCACTCGCTTATTCGTACCTTTGACCTTCGGTCTTAGGTCCTCTCGCTCGGAAATATCCAAATAAATTTGGCATTTCACTCGCTTATTCGTACCTTTGCAGTCAAAAAGCAACGATAATCATGACAAAAAGAAAAATCAAGTCCGTGAAGGGAATGTTGTGCGGTGCTGGTATGCTGGCTGGACTAGCCACGATTTTCTCCTGCACGCAGGCACCCGGGTTTAAGGTGGAAGGACATATCCAGGGAGCCCGTGATACCACATTGTATTTTGAAGCACTGGCCCTGGATGGGGTGGAGGTACTGGATTCCGTGCGCCTGTCGGCCGATGGGGCATTCCAGTTTGTCTATTCCGATACGACATGCTGCCCGGAGTTCTACCGCCTGCGTATCGGTGACCAGGTCATCAACCTCAGTGTCGATTCTACCGAAACCATTGGAGTGGAAGCGCGTTGGCCTCGCATGGCCTTTGACTACACCGTGACGGGCAGTGGCAACTGTGACACCATCCGCATCCTCTCACAGCGTCTTGCCAACCTGGAGAAGCGCATGGTGGTCATGCTCGACAACCGCAGTTATACGCTGGCAGAGCGTGAGGATAATGTGCGTCAGATGGTAAAGGCATACAAGGACAGCATCAAGATGGATTTCATCCAGAACCGTTATGGGGCAGCCTCCAGTTACTACGCCTTGTTCCAGTCCATCGGACAGATGGCTGTCTTTGATGTCAGGAACGATGCCAGCGATGTCATCTGGGTCAATGCCGTGGCCAACGCCTGGAACAGCCTTTATCCCGGCAGTCAGCGCGCCCAGAATCTCTGCACCTTAGCCTTGCGTGGACGTAAGAATACGCGTCGCCACACCATAGAACTGAATGTGGATGGCGAGAAGGTGAGGGAGACGGGCATCATTGACATGGGCTTTCCCGACATACAGGGCCGCGAACGCCGTCTCTCGGAGCTCAAGGGACAGGTCGTGCTGCTGGATTTTACGGCCTATTCCTCGCAGATGTCGCAGGAGCGTATCATGATCATGCGTGACCTCTATGCCAAATACCATGAGCGTGGACTGGAAATCTACCAGGTATCGCTCGATGCGGATGAGCATTATTGGAAGACGGTGAGTGGCAACCTGCCCTGGATATGTGTCTATAATGAAGAAGGGGTAAGCCACGACATGCTGACTTTATATCAGGTGCAGCAACTCAACACGTATTTCCTCATTGACCGTGACAACAATCTGGTGAATCGGGCTGAGAACATACCGGACCTGGAGAAGGCCATCGAGGCTCTGCTCTAAAGGATTGGGGCTAATAAGAACAATAAGTAGGTGTGCAAAATGATTTTTATAATGATTGTATTGATTGGTGATGCAGAATCAGTTTGTGACATGAAGGAGTGTAGCGACTCCTACTCGACTGTTGTCACTGGCTGATAATGCGCAGTAGGCGGTGCAAGGATTATAAAAATCATTTTGCACACCTACTTAATAGGCAGGAAATGGCTGTTTGAGGCTGTTTCCTGCTTTTATTATGCGAAATGGGTTGTGCAGCTGGGATGCCTGTATATCATGATATAACGTGAGTTCGATGTATCATGATTGCTGAGGTAGGGTACATAGCCACATGGTCGATGCCATATATCTTCATCGCCGATGGGATTAATAATCTATCAGCCGATGGGTTATTAATCTATCAGCCGATGGGTTATTAATCCCATCGGCAAGATACTTGTAATTCATCGAACTCACGTTAGGTAGTTCTACTGAGAATTGTAATTAATAGAACCTACCGTTAGTATAAGGATTACGCGCATGAAGGCACTACAAGTCAAACATAGCCGTATAGGTTGGGGAAAAAGAAAGGAGGTAAACATCCGCTAAAGGATGTTTACCTCCTGGTTATCTCGGGTGTCACATTCGGGTGAACACCTCAGATGAGGGTCTTTATCACTTTCTGATGACTACCTTCTTGCCATTGATGATGTTGATACCCTTGACAGCCTTCTCCAGACGTGCACCGTTCAGGTTGAAGACAACCTTGTCTGCACCGTTGGCTGCTACAGAAGAGATAGCAGTGGCAGTATCTACCTTGTAGGTCAGGGTAAATGCCTCGTTGCCAGTAGCACCAGACATCATGGCATCCTCACCGTTGTAGTACTTGTCGAAGATGACTGCAGCAGGAACCTCGATGTTGTAGGTACCGTTCTCCTTGATTTCTTCAGCGAGAGTGATGGTTACCTCATTGGCGTTGCTGTTCAGGAAATCGATGGTAGCGGTAGTGTAAGCCTCTGTCTCGTTGTCCTTATATACGTTGAGCTTAGCACCGTCCAGTACACCACCTACGCGGTCAGACATGAATACGGTAACCTCCTTGAGAGAAGCAACGGCCTCCTCGGTTGAGGGAAGTGCAGATACAAACTCGAAGGTACCTACCTGGTAGGTCAGCTCGAATGCCTCGTTGCCGGTAGCACCGGACATGATGGCATCCTCACCGTTGTAGTACTTGTCGAAGATTACGCCAGCGGGAACCTCGATGGTGTACTTGCCATACTCGGTCAGCTCGTCAGCGAGGGTGATGGTAGCCTCGTTGGCGTTGCTGTTCAGGAAGTCGATGGTAGCGGTAGTGTAAACCACTTCAGTGTCACCATCCTTGTAAACGTTGAGCTTGGCACCATCGAGTACACCACCTACGCGGTCGTTCATGAAGATGGTAACCTCCTTGAGAGACTCAACAGCCTTGTCCATGGCGGGCAGTACAGATACGGGCTCGAAGATACCTACCTGATAGGTCAGCTCGAATGCCTCGTTGCCGGCAGCACCAGACATGATGGCATCCTCACCATTGTAGTACTTGTCGAAGATGACGTTGGCAGGAACCTCGATGGTGTACTTGCCATACTCGGTCAGCTCGTCAGCGAGGGTGATGGTAGCCTCGTTGGCGTTGCTGTTCAGGAAGTCGATGGTAGCGGTAGTGTAAACCACTTCAGTGTCACCATCCTTGTAAACGTTGAGCTTGGCACCATCGAGTACACCACCTACGCGGTCGTTCATGAAGATGGTAACCTCCTTGAGAGAAGCTACGGCCTTCTCGGTTGAGGGCAGTACAGAGGCAGGTTCGAAGGTACCAACCTGGTAGGTCAGCTCGAATGCCTCGTTGCCGGCAGCACC
>CALZGT010000147.1 GCA_945787235.1 uncultured Prevotellaceae bacterium | reverse complement strand
CTGGCAAGAGGGTGCTGAGGCTGTTCACGGAAGCGGATGGTCTGCGTCTGCCATTCCATCGACTCGATGATGGCGATGGACTCCAGGCGGTAGCCCTCTTCGCGCAACTCCCGGCCGCCCTTCTGCTGACCCTTCTCGATGGCGATGCCGATGCCAGCCACCTCACCTCCTGCCTGGTGCACCAGGTCTATGAGGGCGTGGGCAGCTTCGCCGTCGGCCAGGAAGTCATCGATGATCAGCACCTTGTCGTTGGCTGAGAGGTAAGGCCGTGACACGAAGACGTTGTTGTATCTCTTGTGGGTGAATGAGAAGGCATGCGACACATACTTGTCATCGGTGCTGTTGGCCGTCTCGCTTTTCTTGGCAAACACCACGGGAACATCGTAGAGGTGCCCCATCAGGGTGGCGATGGCAATACCGCTGGCTTCGATGGTGAGCACCTTGTTCACCTCCACACCGCGAAACCTCCGTTTGAACTCGTAGGCCATCTGTCGGATGGTATCTACGTCGATTTGATGGTTGAGGAAGCTATCCACCTTCAGGATATTGCCCTCCTTGATTACGCCGTCACGCAGAATCTTTTCTTCAAGGAAATTCATGGTTCTTTTCTGTTTGGGACTTTATTCTATTATTTATTTTGCAAAATTACGATTATTTTCTGAAACCTGCAAACTTTCATTTTGTTTTTTGGGTGGGTGTTCTGTTCATATCAATATTCAAAGCTACAGGTTCAGCTTGGCTACAAATTCTGATTCCAGTCCAACCATCTTGGCGCAGAATTCCTGATAAGATTTTGAAATCATGCTTATCTCGATGCCATAAATGGATAGGGTAGAGGAACTGTTATTTAGATGTGATGTGGGATTCTTTTCTTGCTTGGATTCTATTGGTGATACAAATCCGCCTCTTGAAGCATTCAGATTGTTCATGTATTTGATAATCTGGTGAATGTCTTCCCTGTCAACTTTCGAGACCTTGTCATAGCTTCCGAGGCGTTTGTATTTTGCATCAAGGACAAAGTCATCCTTGTAGAAGTCTGGATATCTGATACCACTTTTGTGCTTATTGCCAAACTCATCAATGTCCTCAAAGAGAAATATTTTACCTTTTCCAATTTTGTTCTGAAGATGAACGAAACCATGATCCGTTAGAATCGTATTCACATATTCTTCCCATAACCAGGCTCCATCGAAAAGGATTCCGCATATCTCATTGTCTGACTCTCCATATTTGAACTCTTCCATACGTAGGATTTGTAAACAGAGACTCTTTAAAGTTTGATATTCAGTATAATAAGGATGTGATTTGAATCTTAGGTTCTTACTGATGATGCTTGTTCTTTCTGCTTTGTTGTAAGATGATGTATGCTCAATAATCTCCTTGGTAATTTCTTTTATTTCACGGTTCATGTTCAAAACGGAATTACCCATTTTATTTGTTTTCATAAACTAAATAGCTTATGAGAAGCTTCACATAATACCAACCACCAGCTGAAGACCGACCTGAATCTGCGTCCCATACATCACAGATCACCAGGTTAGAATGGTACTTGCTGGCCTAATTGTGAGCAAGAAAACGACAATGTGAACTTAAAAATCAAAATATTGCTTTCAAAAAGCGAATAAATCTAATAAAAAGCTTGCAAAACGAAATAAAATACCTATATTTGCATTGCAAAACGACATGATAACATGGTAATAAGGTGATAATAGAAAGCATGGGAGTGGATTTCATGGACAAAAAGACATAATGAGCCTGACCCGTCAATCATGACAAAGCATAGTGGATGACAGATTATTGTAATATATATATAAGGTAAAGGATTGTAAGTTATGAAGGAGTTATTATCAGCACGAGAGACGGTGAACCGTTGGATGGAACGGTTTGGAGTGAGGTTTGGAGTATATAAGAGCGGTGTGTTCCACGAACAGTTGTTTCCCTTCGATGCCATTCCTCGTAAGATACCCGCTGAGGAGTGGGCGATGCTGGAGAAGGGACTGGTGCAGCGTGTCAAGGCATTGAATGCCTTCCTCTACGATATCTACCACGAGAAGCACATCGTAGAAGATGGGGTCATACCCAAGGAGTTCACCTACGAGAGCAAGGGGTACATGCCCGAGTGCGAAGGCATCACACCCGCCTGCGACATCTATGCCCACATAGCCGGCATAGACTTGGTGCAGGCCAAGGATGGACGTTGGCTCGTCCTGGAAGACAACCTGCGCATTCCCTCTGGAGCCAGTTATCCGATGATAGCCCGCACGGTGACCCGCAAGGCATCGCCCCAGACCTTCCGCGACAACCTCATCGAGGATAACCGCAACTATGGTGAGATGCTGCGCGAGATGATGGACTATGTAAATGGTGGAAGAGGTATCAACGTCATCCTCACCCCCGGACGTTACAACTCCGCGTTCTTTGAGCACTCCTACCTGGCAGAGAAGACCAATGCCACATTGGCCTTCCCCGGCGACCTCATCGTGGAGGGCGACAAGGTGTATTACCAGGGTATGAACAGCCTGCAACGTGTGGGAGCCATCTACCGGCGTGTCAGCGACGAGTACCTCGATCCGCTGGCCTTCAATCCCGAGTCACTCCTCGGCGTACCCAACCTGATGGAAGTCTATCGTGCCGGGCAGGTGGCCGTCATCAATGCCTTGGGCAACGGCGTGGCCGATGATAAGGGCATCTACTATTTCGTACCCCGCATGGTTCAGTACTATCTGCACGAAGAACCCATCCTGCAGAACGCTCCCACCTACCTACCTTTCTTCCAGCAGGATTATGAGTACATACTGGACAACATTGACCGCCTGGTCATCAAGGATGTGGCAGAGGCTGGTGGCTATGGTGTAATGTTCGGACGCGACATGTCGCCTGAGCGCATAGAGGAAGTGCGGCAACTCATCGTAAGCGACCCCCGGCGATGGATAGCCCAGGAGGTAGTGGATTTCATCGACCTGGACATCATCGATGAGTCAGGAAAACCCTCACCGCGCAAGTGCGACCTCCGTGCCTTTGTCATCACGGGACGCGAGACAAAAGTATGGAAGTCCGGACTGACACGCTTCAGCCGCCAACCCGACTCGTTTGTGGTCAACAGCAGCCAGGGAGGTGGGTTCAAGGATACGTGGGTGATGGTAAAGGGGGATGATTAACCCACAGATGATTAATTCACAATTAATCATAATAAAGGTGGGTTCTATAAATTCCCACCGTCAAAAGGATT
This sequence comes from uncultured Prevotellaceae bacterium, assembly GCA_945787235.1. Taxonomy (GTDB): domain Bacteria; phylum Bacteroidota; class Bacteroidia; order Bacteroidales; family Bacteroidaceae; genus Physcousia. The sequence goes on along the minus strand of CALZGT010000147.1, from coordinate 2,580 downwards.
AATAATTGTGGGTTGACGTTTTGCTATCTTTTGGATTCTTTTCGACCCAAATTGTAAGTTAACTCGGTCACGTAGCTCGCTACGCTCCCTCTTCAACTTACAATTTGTCCTCGAAAATAATTCCAAAATCTAACAAAGCGAATTTATAGAACCCACCTAAAGACAAAAATAATTTGGCCATTTTCAATGGACAACAATCAATTATCAATTATATTGACCAATATCTATGGAAAAGGTAATAAGTGCAACGATGGCGAACCACCTGTTCTGGTTGGGACGCTATGTGGAGAGAGGCTACCTGATGCTGCATCTCATGCGCAGGGCCTACGATGAAGTGATTGACGTGCCGGTAGGCGAGAAACCCTACAGCGACTTCCTGAGCAAGGTGAATGGGTACTCGTGCAGCGAGTTTACGACCTCCTACCAGATGATGCAGCAGATATACGATGCAGAAAATCCCACCTCGCTGCGGGCTGTCATCGAACGCATGATGGACAATGCCATCGTGCTGCGCTCCGAAATCTATTCGGAATCATTCAGCTACGTGGAACTCTGTCGTGACAAGATACGCAAGGAGGCAGAGAAGGGCCAGATGAACATCACCGACCTGCAGCCCATCACCGACTGGCTGCTGGCCTTCTGGGGCAGTGTGAGCGAACGCCTGCATGGGCGCACCTACTACTTGCTCATGGTGGGCCGCCTGTTGGAACGGTTGGACATCTGTCTGCGCTTTGAATACAAGCAGTACCGCATCATCGAGACGTGGAACTCACTCGTCAAGTATATGGACTACTGCCCGGATCTCTACGATTCCGTACAGATGCAACGCGTGGATGAGGTGCTGCATTCGCAGTATGCAAAGAACGAAGTTCTCGCCTCACTGAATTGTCTCATAAAAGTATAGGCCGTGCGCTACCGATACACATTCCTCACCCTCTGCCGCTTTGAACCCTCCGTCCGTCTGCACAGTTTCAAACTGAGGGTTCTGCCCATGGAGTCGGCTGTGCAGCATGCCCTGGAGAGCCATGTCTCTGTCACGCCCTGCGTCCAGCTCTGCCAATCTACCGATGCTTTCGGCAACGCCATCCTCTACGGTACCCTCCGTGAGAGTCATGAGCAGTTTGTCGTCTGCTCGGAAGGACGGGTGGAAAAGTCTTCGGAGCCCTTGTCTGCCCCTTCGCCCGCCCCGTACTACCACTACGCCACGGCCCTTACCGCATGGGATGCCTCCCTGCAAGCCCTCTGCCAGGGACGCTCCCCAGAGGACATCATGCACGTCCTCCACAGCCGCTTGCAGTATGAACGTTTTGTTACGGACAACAGTACTACGGCCCTTCAGGCACTGACCTTGGGGAGAGGCGTATGTCAGGACTATGCCCACCTCATGATAGCAGGGTGCCGGGCCGCGGGATATGCCGCACGCTACGTGAGCGGACTCGTGGAAGGCGAGGGAGAGACACACGCCTGGGTAGAGGTGCATGAGGAGGATGGCTGGCACGCCTACGACCCCACCCATGACAGCAGGGCAGGGGAGGGCTTCCTCAAGATAGCCCACGGACGTGATGCGTCCGACTGCCCCGTGAACCGTGGGCGTTTCTACCAATGGACCTCAGAAATAATGGAAGTAAAATGCAAGGTAACACATGATACAGACAGTGACTTCACTTGAAATGCCCGTCGATGAAGAGTTCCGCATCGTCAAGAACCACCTCACGAACGGCAAAGGCAAACGCATCTGCATCGTCACGGGAACCCACGGCGATGAACTGGAAGGGCAGTACGTATGCTACCTCCTGGCCAGGATGGTCAGCGAGAACCTACACAAACTCCAGGGTACCGTGGATATCTATCCCGCCCTCAATCCCCTGGGCATCGACACCATGCAGCGTGGTGTACCCGCCTTCGACCTCGACATGAACCGCATCTTTCCGGGTGACAGTCATGGGTCGATGATTGAGAAGGTGGCACACGACATCTATACGGACCTCTCGGGGGCAGACATGGTAATTGACATCCACGCCTCCAACATCTTCCTGCGGGAGATTCCCCAGGTACGCATCAGCGAGGAGTCTGCCGCCAGTCTGGTACCACAGGCCCGGCAACTGGGCATCGAGTTCATCTGGGTACACCAGGCCGCTACGGTACTGGAATCCACCCTGGCCCATTCGCTCAACTCCACGGGCACCCCGTGCCTCGTTGTCGAGGTGGGAGTGGGAGGCCGCATCAGCCACTCCATGTGCCAGGCACTGGCCGTCGGCATCCAGAACCTTATGTACGGCATGGGTATCTGGAGCGAAGCCCCAGCCCCGGAACACATCGGTGAGAGCCTTGTTTGTGAGGGAGCCGACTCCGTAGAGTTCCTCAATGCCCGTGCAAGTGGTGTCTTTGTCACCGAAATCCACAACGACATGATGGTGCGCTGCGGACAGAGTCTCGGAAGCATCATCGAGCCTCTCACGGGGCGTGTACTGAGTGAGGTGCTCAGTCCCTGCGACGGACTGCTTTTTACCATACGTGCCTATCCCATTGTCTATGAGGGAAGTCTGCTGGGCAGGATATATAAGACGGGAGCCATGAAGG
>CALZGT010000146.1 GCA_945787235.1 uncultured Prevotellaceae bacterium | reverse complement strand
CGATGTCGTTGACACCCTCGAAGATGACCGCCGAGGTGACTCCCGACTGCTGCAGGATGTCGCGCTCGAAACGCTTCACGGCCGGTTCGCTCAGACCGCCACGCACCACGGCATTGCCACCGATGCCCAGGTTGAGTACTGCCGTACTGCCTCCATAGGCCTCGGCCATGAAGTCCGTCCAGCGGTTCTGCATGTTGGTGGTTGAACCACGTCCATCGGTGATGCTGTTGCCGATGACAGCCACACAGGGCACCGTGCCATCCGTCTGCACGTCGATACACGACATGTTGTACCAGTGGTCACACTTCTCCGTGGGCAGGAATTTCGTCTTGGGTTTCACCTCACCCTGCATCAAGTAGGACGTGGTGCGCGAACCACGGTGGGAGGAGGCGTTGACGGGCGTGTTATCCCCATAGTTGATGGTGACGCTGAGCCGCTGCAAGGGCGTGAAGTGGTACTTCGTGACGTCGCAATAAACCGCCTCACCCGGAGCGATGGTGACGCCCTTCTTGCCCCCAAAGGTCAGGTAGCAAGCTGTCTTGACGTCAATGTCACAGGAGTCTGTGGGGGTGGCGATGAACACCGACTTGATTTCTACGGGTTCCTTGCTGTGGATGTTACTGAACTGCATGCGCATCACCTCACCGCCGATGGAGAGGTGGATGATCTGCCTGAGGGCCCGACCCGAGAGACTACTCTTGGGCATGTCGCCCGGTCCCGTGAATTCTACTGCCGTGGCCCAAGTGCCGGTCCATTGAGGAGTGGCCTGTGCAAGGGCATTTCCTGAGGACAGCATGGCTGCCGCTGCCAGAATAATAAAGTTTCTCTTTTTCATTTATGTTTTGGATTAGGGTAAATTAAGAGGTTATAGGTTATAGGTTATAGGTTATCGAAGGGGTTATGGTTGGTTTAAGGTTGTATTCGGGTTATGGTTCTCATCCACGATTAAGCAGCCATGAACTATAACCTCAAAAACCATAACCCCTTGATAACCTATAACCTATAACCTCTCAACTATGAACTATGAACTATGAACTTCCATCCTACTTCTGTCCCCAGCGATACCCCTTGGGAGCCTGCTTGCGCGTGATGACGGTCTTTACCCCATCATAGTGGGCACTTTGGAGAGTCAGCGTAGTGTAGAGCGTGTCGCTGAGTTCATTGGGCTCCATGGTGAGGAGGATGGTCTGGTAGCCTTTCCCGCCCGAGAGTTTGTCGGGCTTCGCGTAACTGTCCTCTGAGGCAGTAAGCTTCCAGTCATCATAGGCCATGAAGCGAAGGGTATCGACCACCTGGCTGAAGGAGTCTCGTGCCGCGAAGGTGGCAGAAACTGCATTGCCGTTGTCATCCCTGCCATACTGCGGATAGGGGCGATGAACGTCATGCCAGTTCACCTGATAGTAGAAGGCACCTGCCGTTTCTGCCCAGTCATCGAAAGTGCTGTAAGAATACACGTTGACCTGTCCCAGGCGGGGAGCATCCGTGGCGTTGGGTTCTGCCTGCAAGTTAACGCGAAGGCGGTAGCCCATGTAGTAGGGGTTCTGCAGGGTGTACTCGCTGGGATAATCCTTGCTGCTGAGCACCTTGAGCCAAGAACTGTTGAGGGAAGTCACCTTGTAGCTGTCGTAAGTGATGAAGATGACAGAGTCGGAAGTCTGGTCTGCAAAGAGCACCTGGGTGCCGGAGGGATAGGCTACGGCCACCTGATGGCGGTAGGAGTCGTTGTTGCATGACACGATGGAAAGCATGGCCAGAGCCATAGGTACGGTTAACAGTGTTTTACGCATAATGATTATATTGTTTGAACTTTGAAATGCAAAGGTACGAATAAGCGGGCGAAATACCAAATTTATTTGGGGTTTTCCAGACAAGCATAACTTTATACCTTATTTTATAATAAAAGGGGGCAATAATTTGGGAAATACAGAGAAATAGTGTATATTTGCAAATTGAAAAACCACAGCGGATGAAAAACGTATATCATAGTGACATCATGCAGCTGCTCCTTCTCAAGGGGAAGGAGGGCATGCCCGTGTCGCAGGTGAGCCGCATGGTCTATAACCTCCACAACAACCTCTTTGACCACCGCCTCAACTACTACGAGCTTCACCGCACCATACGCATGTACCTATGGCGGCAGTCCCAGCAGCGGCGGTCGCCCTTCATGCACGTCAGCCATGGCTGTTACGCCATCAAGCCCGACGTGGCCATCCAGCTGGATTTCTGCTTCGACGAACCCTTGGACCTCGTGCCGCCGGAGCCTCCCCGCCCTACTCCCCACCCAGAAAACAACCCACGCCAGCTGACGCTCTTCTGAGTCTGTCAACTGGCGTGTTTTATTTCATCTACCTTAGTGCCACTCGTTTTTTATCCGCCTTAGTACCACTCGATGTTCTTGCTGTAACTGCTCTGCTTCCTCCACTTGAGGGCATCGGCCAGTGTACCAGCCTTGCAGGCGAAGGTAAAGTTGAAACTGCGGTAGGGCGAGATGACCATGGAGCACGACATGGAGAAGCAGTGCAGGTCACGTCCGAGCGAAGCCGTGGTCATGGATAGTTTCTTGTAGTTGAAGTCCCAGCCCGAGGAGAAACTGATGTTCCAGTTCTGGGAAATCTGCAGGTTACCCGAGAAGTTGAGGTTGTGCGTCAGCTTGTAGGGATAGCGCATTCGCTTCTCACGGATGGGAGCCGAGGTATTCTCGCGCATGGACACGCCATAGCTCACGCTGAAGTTCCAGGGCAAGGCAAACTTGACATAGCCATCCTCGTCGAGTCCCCCCTCATTACGCTCGCCACTGCCCTTCTTGGCCTTGGCACGGTCGGGATCGACATTCTGCATGGAAGAATCCACCTCATCCTCCTCCTCGTTGTCCTCCTCGTCCTGACTCTTTCCCTTGGTCTTCTTGCCGAAGAGTTTGCGGAAAGTGTCGTTGTTGAAGGTATAGGAGAGGTTCTGGGACATACCCTGGAAACGTCCGAAGCGTCCCTTCGACCACTCCGTATGGTCGGAGACATAGACACGTCCGTTCTCATCCTTCTCATAGGCGTATGTAGCAAAGACCGCGTTCATGGAGAAGGTATAACTCTTGGTGAGCTTCACGCGGACACGCATGTTGAGGTCCGACCAGGGACGGCTCTTGGCCGCCATGTTATAACTCAGGCTGGCTCCCAGTTCATCAAGCAGACTGATTTTCTTGTAGCCCGTAGTGTCCTTGGAGGAGCGCACCTTCATCTCCACGTTGTTGCCCAGGTCCATGGTGATGCTTCCCGTCTTGCCCTGGCTCACGGTACCATAGGCCGCCCCGGCAAAGGCCGAGTAAGACACGGTGGAGACATTGCCGTCCTTGTCCGTCTTGACATAGCTGTCATAGTAGCCGAAACGAGGTGCACTGAAGTCGGGCGCATAGCTGAAGCTGACGGAGGGCGTCATGACATGGCGCACCACCACCCGCTGCTCCTTCTTGCCGTTCTTGTCGGGCAGGATGAGCTTGTAGGTGCCGTAGAGTTTGGTGTTGGCGGAAACAGAGAGGCTGTAGTTATAGACATTGTAGAAGCCGAACACCGTGTCGCGCACGGCCACCTGTCGGTCAGTATCCCACGACTGCTTCACCTTGTAACTGTACATACGGTCGGTAAAGTTGAATGAAGGCGTGATGTTCAGGTAGTTGAAGAGCGTGAAGGAGGCACTGATGGGCACCTGGTGGCGCATACCGTTGCGCCAGTCCTTGATGAGACTCTTCTTGAAGAACTCGTTCTCCTTAGCCGTAAGGCTGTTAGTCAACGTACCCGTGTAGCTCACGGCAATCTTTTCGTACCAGCGCTCGGCTCCCACGGCCTTCTTGCGCTTGAAGGGGTTGAAACGCTGGAGGCTGATATTGAGTGTGGGCAGGGTAACAGAGAGCGAACTGTCGCGCATGTTCTGGGACAAGTTGAAAGTACCCGAAAGCGTAAGTCCGATGCTGCTGAACGTCTTGGAGTAACTGATACTGCTCGTACGCGTACTCTGCGTGTAGCTCTCGGGATTGTACATCGAGGTGAGGTTGTTGCGCTCATAACTGCTGGTGGCAAAGTTCACACTGGCAGAGAAGGACTGCGAGGGATTGGCCTTGGCATCCTGGCGGTGGCTCCAGGTCAGCTTGAAACTCTTGCTCACGCTGTAGTCGGGCATGTTTTTTTCTCCCTCCTTGGTATTCTGGTAACTGAACAGTAGGTTGCCGCTGAACTTGTATCGCTTCTTGTAGTTGGACTGCAAGGAAAGTCCCCAGGAACCCTTGGTGTAAATCTCCCCCAGAGCCTTGACGTCAATCTTGTCGTTGATGGCAAAGTAGTAACCGCCATCACGCAGGTAGAAGCCGCGGTTCGTTTCATCTCCATAGGTAGGCATGATGAAACCACTGCTATAGCTCTTGGAGAAGGGGAAGAACCCGTAAGGGATGGCCAGCGGAAGAGGTACGTCCTCCACCACGAGGTAGGCTGGACCGAAGACCACATCCTCGCCCGGGCGCACCTTGTAGCGCGTCATCTGTAGGTAGAAGTGGGGATGCGCAGCATCGCAGGTGGTGTATTTTCCACCCCTGCCATACATCACGCCCATACTGTCTCGTTTCGTCTCTTCACCGATGAGTATGCCCTCACCCTGGTCGGTATAGACATTGGAGATGAAGGCCTTCTGCGTCTTGAAATTATAGCTGATGCTGTCCGGCTCGTACTCGTCGTTGCCTTGACGGAAAACAGGTTTACCCACAATCTCACGCTTGGCGTCGGTCGTATCCAGACGGCCTGCGGCATGCACGATGCTGCTGTCGAGCGACATGCTGATGTGGTCGGCCTCCAACTGGAGGTTCTGGTAGTTGACCTTGCCCTCGCCGTAGAGCATGGCATGGTCGGTGGTGTAGTCGAAGGTGATGGAGTCGCGTGCAGAGAAATCCACGGGAGCATCGAGCGCACTCTTGCTGCGACGAACCGTATCGGCCTTCACGGTATCACGGCTCATGGTATCGGGCAACACCTCGATGACCTGACGGTTGGCCAAGAGAGAGAGGATGCTGTCCTGCGACACAGAGCGAAGCACACTATCCACCGTGAGCTGCTTCACCAGACGACGGCGGAGGGTAGAATCTGACAGAAGAGAGTCTGACAAGAGAGAATCTGACAAGAGAGAATCAACGAGAAGTGAGTCAGACCAGAGAGAGTCCGCAAGGACGCGACGAAGGTAGCGTGCCTCGGGTAAAAGCACGTCCGCATCCTGCTTGAGAGTGTCAGATATGGAGTCCTCCCACTGCTTCCCGGCTACCGTACGGCCCGAGGGAAACATGGCGCAAGTCATTGCACTGAGGGCAAAGACCATGAGGAATAGAGTATATTTCTTCAGTTTCAAACTTTGATACGCTTGCAAATTGGGTGCAAAGGTAAGCAAAATCTGCGAGATTTCAGGGGTATAATCCTGTAAAAATAGTTAAGTGATGGTAAAAAAGCAACTTGGCATGACATGCAAGGTGTTTTTTTACCTTCACTTGACGGTTCTTATGAAGGAATTGAAGGCCACTCAGAAGGAAAAGAAAGCACTACTTAGGACCGTGACGGATGTCCTGAGCGAGGTCAGACTCCGAACATCCGGTACCAGCGGTCGAAGATGACGAGACCCTCCTGGCCGAACTGTTCCAGCGAGTGACGGGCCTTCTCATAACTCTTCTCACGCTCCAGATGGGTCTTGGAGTAGAACTTGTCGGCATAGCAGATGAGCTGCTCCTCAAGGGTCTCGGGCACGAGGTCGATGGCGGGCAAGGGAAGCTGCTGCTCCAGGATGGCCTGGGCGGTGAGCCCCGTACCCGTG
>CALZGT010000145.1 GCA_945787235.1 uncultured Prevotellaceae bacterium | reverse complement strand
GACACAGACATTGAGGGCTGAGGAGGCCAGGGGAGTCTCCTTCTTGAAATAGGAAGCGTAGGTGACCAGACATCCCAGTCCCACGGAGAGGGAGAAGAAGGCCTGTCCCATGGCACTGAAGACCACATGGGGCGTGACACGGGAGAAATCGGGTTTCAGGAGGAACCGCAGTCCCTCGCTGGCTCCGGGCATGCAGACACTCAGCACCACGAGCAGCAGGAGGATGACGAGCAGCAGGGGCATCATCATCTTGCTGAACCTCTCGATACCACGCTCTATGCCTCGCGACACGATGACATGGGTCAGCAGGAGGAAGAGCAGGAGATAGAGGACGGGCTGCCAGGGGTGGGCCACAAAGGTACTGAAAACGGCCCCGAAGTCCTGTCCCGCTGACAAGTCACCGCAGAGGGCCAACTGGGCATAATGCACCGTCCAGCCTGCCACGACACTGTAGAAGGAGAGCACCAGGAAGCCGGAGAGCACTCCGAGGACTCCCACCAGGAACCAGGGCGTGCGGGGTGCCATCTTGCGGTAGGCCTGGATGGTGTTGGCACGGGAATGACGGCCCACCACAAACTCACTGAGCATGACGGGCAAGGCCAGGCAGAGGACAAAGAAGAGGTATATGAGGATGAAGGCTGCCCCACCATTGCGTCCTGTCTCCGTGGGGAAGCGCCATATATTGCCCAGCCCCACGGCACTGCCTGCCGAAGCCAGTATGACCCCTATCTTACTTGCGAAATGCCCTCTTTCTTCCATATATTTTTCCATTTTGCGTGCAAAATTACAATTTTATTTGTACTTTTGCAACGAATTTATAATTTAAGAACCCTTTATGATAACAAATTTTCTCAAAACATATCTTTTCAGCCTGCTCACCACGCTGGCCATCATCCTTCTGTCCGTCCTTCCCTTCCCTGAGGTCAAGATGGCCGAGGATATCCCCTTGGCCGACAAGTGGGTACACTTTGTCATGTACGGCTTCCTCTCCCTCGTGGTCTGGACGGAGATGGCCCTTGAGGAGCGCAGGACGGGTACGAAAAAAGCAGCCTTCCGACTGCTTCTTTGGGGTTTGCTGCTTCCCGCCCTGCTGGGAGGTGTCCTTGAACTTGTCCAGGCTTACCTCACCACAACACGCAGCGGTGAGTACTGGGACTTTGTGGCAGATGCGCTGGGTGCCCTGTTGGGCAGTGTACCCGCCGTGGCGGTACGCTGTTTCCTGCGCCGCTGACGACTCACTCTCCCCATAATTAATAGAACCTACCCCCAGTCCTTGTAGGGCAGTTTGCGAAGGTGGGAGTTGTAGAAGCGCCGGTCACCGGTGACCTCCTCTCCCAACCAGTCGGGACGCTCGTAGGCCTCATCCTCGCTGCCCAGTTCCACCTCAGCCATGACGAGTCCCTCGTTGTCGCCATGGAACTCATCGACCTCAAAGACATGGTGCCCCACGGGAACCAGGTAACGATGCTTGTCGATGATGCCCGGCTCGCAGAGGAGCATGAGGTCGCGGGCATCGGAGAGGGGCACCTCCGTCTCAAACTCATAGCGTGAGAGTCCTGCCTCCCCGGCAGGTCCCTTGATGGTGAGGTAACCCTTGTCATCGCGTATGCGGATGCGCACCGTACGTCCCTTTCCGCTGGCTATGTAGCCCTGCTGTATGTGTGAGCAGTGGGTAGCAGCCGCCTTGAAGTCGCCCGCCACCCGGAACTTGCGTTCTATCTCCAGATGCATAGGACTTTTATTCTTCTCCTCCGAACTCCATGAGGTAGGCCTTGATGAAGGCATCAATCTTGCCATCCATCACGCCGCCCACATCGCTCGTCTGGTAGTTGGTACGATGGTCCTTGACACGGCGGTCGTCGAAGACATAAGAACGTATCTGGCTGCCCCACTCTATCTTCTTCTTGCCCGCCTCCACCTTGGCCTGCTCCTGCATACGATGCTGCAATTCCTTGTCATAGAGGATGGAGCGCAGCAGACGCATGGCATTCTCCTTGTTCTTGGGCTGGTCGCGCGTCTCGGTGTTTTCGATGAGGATTTCCTCCTCCTCCCCCGTATAGGGGTCCTTGTACTGGTAGCGCAGACGTACACCCGACTCCACCTTGTTGACATTCTGTCCACCCGCACCACTGGAGCGGAAGGTATCCCAGGAGATGCGTGCCGTCTCGATGTTCACCTCGATGGTGTCATCGACCAGCGGTGTGACAAAGACGGAGGCAAAACTCGTCATGCGCTTGCCCTGTGCGTTGTAGGGTGACACACGCACCAGACGGTGTACGCCGTTCTCGCTCTTGAGGAATCCGTAGGCATACTCACCCTCTATCTCCAGGGTGCATGACTTGATGCCGGCATCGTCGCCGTCCAGCACGTTGGAGACACGCAGTTTGTAACCGTTGGTCTCGGCATAGCGCATGTACATTCTCATCAGCATCGAGGCCCAGTCCTGCGCCTCCGTACCTCCGGCTCCTGCATTGATCTTGAGCACGGCATCCATGTTGTCACCTTCGTGGCGCAGCATGTTGCGCAACTCCAGTTCCTCCACGGCCTTGAGACTGCGCGCATAGATGTCATCGACCTCCTCCTCCGTGACGAGTTCCTCCTTGTAGAAGTCGAAGGCCGTCTCGAGTTCGTCAGCCAGGGTCTTCACCTCGGTATAGTCCTTGATCCACTTCTCCAGTCCTTTCACGAGTTTCATCTGTGCCTCGGCACGCTTCTGGTCATCCCAGAAACCGGGTGCCTGGGTACGGAGCTGTTCTTCCTCCCACTGCACCTTCTTGTTGTCAATGTCAAGGTAGCGGTTGAGTTGCTCCACGCGGTCCTTGACGTCTTTCAGTTGTTCTTGCGTTATCATTTATTAAATTATAATTTGCAATTATGAATTATTCCTCATACATCGCCTCTATCTCGGAGGCATAGTTTTTGGTTATGACGGGTCGCTTGATCTTCAGCGTGTTGGTCAGTTCGCCCTTTTCCAGACTGAAAGGTTCGGGAAGCAGCGTGATGCGCTTCACCTGTTCGTAATGGGCAAACTCCTGCTGCAGGGTGTTGATACGTTCCATGTAGAAGCGGACTATCTGGCTGTTCCTGCAGAGTTGCTTCACGTCGGTTTCCATGCCCATCTGCCGTGCCAGTTCCTTCAGGGCAGAATAGTCAGGGATGACGAGTGCCGATACGAACTTGCGCTTGTCCGCTATGATGACTATCTGGTCGATGTAGCGGTCCACCACGAGTTTGGTCTCTATCATCTGGGGCGCTATGTACTTGCCGTTGCTGGTCTTGAAGAGGTCCTTGATGCGGTCGGTGAGGAAGAGTTCCCCGTTCTTGATGTAACCTGCATCGCCCGTGTGGAACCAACCCTCGCTGTCGATGGCCTGCTCCGTGACCTCCTGCTTGTGGTAGTAGCCGCGCGTCACGGTGTCACCCTTGAGGAGTATCTCGTCGTGCTCCCCGAACCTGATTTCCAGTCCCCCAATGACACGTCCCACGGAACCTATCGTGTGAGTCTTGCCGTCCCAGGCACAGCTCACCGTGGCTGTCGTCTCAGTGAGTCCGTAGCCTGCCACCATGTTGATGCCGGCAGCATGGACGAACTCCTCCACCTCCCTGGGGATACTTGACCCCGCCGTGGGGAAGAAGTTGGCACGCTCCAGTCCCAGCTGCTTCTTGAGCAGGGCAATGATGGTGCGCTCGTACATGCGGTATTTCATGCGCAGCGTGAGGGGTGGCACAAGTCCGCGCATACGGTACTCCACGTTGTAGGCACGTCCCACACGCAGGGCATCCTGTATCATGGCACGTTGTACCCGGCTGCCCGTGCGTATCTTCTCCTGCACACCAGCATAGACCTTCTCCCAGAAACGGGGCACGGCGCACATGCAGGTGGGGTGTACCTCCTGGAGGGATTGCAGCACATCGGCAGGTCTGAGGTTGACGCACAGGGTACATCCCTTGGCGATGCCCCAGTAACTCCAGGCCCTCTCAAATACGTGGGTAAAAGGCAGGAAATTGAGGATGACATCCTGGTCTGTCAGGGGAAGTACGGGGTCCTGGTGGAGGATGATGGATTCAAACATGAGGTGCGTCAGCATGACACCCTTGCTCACCCCCGTCGTACCGCTGGTATAGAGGATGTTGGCCAGGTCGGTCTTCTGCAGTTCCGCCGTGCGCTTCTCTATCTCCTTCGCGTGAGGATCACCCTCCCCCATCCGGATGAATTCGCTGAAATAGATGCTGACCTGGTCCTGAGGGTTCTTCACCACGGACTGGTCCGTGATGACAAGGCGCTTCACCGTGGGACACATCATCATGACGCGGAAAGCCACGTCGTACTGGTACTGCTCTCCCACGAAGATATAACGGATGTGGGCGTCGTTGACCATGTACTGCACCTGAAGTTCGCTGCTGGTGGCATAGAAGGGGATGCTGACGGCCCGGATGGCATAGCATCCGAAATCGACATAGAGGTTCTCCACCATGTTCTGCGCAAACACGGCCACGTTTTCCTGTACGTCCAAGCCCCATGCCAGGAGGGCATTGGACACGGCACGTACCTTGGCGGCAAACTCGTTCCATGACACGTCCTTCCACACATTGAGGGTATAGTCACGGTAGCGCAGGGCCGTCCTCTCGCCGTAGGTCTCGGCCTGGGAGGCGATGAGTCGTGATAAGGGTTGTAAATTCAGCATGTACTCTACTTTGTCGTGACAGGGATGACCTGTGTGATTCTGTATTCTTGTTCTCAGCGTGCAAAGTTAGCCATTTTTCTTGAATTGTAAAAGCAAAGCGAAAAAAAAGAAGGGTTTACTTTGCTGTTTGGAAGAAATGTAGTAAATTTGTCGCACAAAGTAACCAACATGAGTCACTCAACGATTACGACCATCCTGGCATGCTGTGGAACAGCCCACCTCGTAATAGCGTGCGTATTAGCCCTTTATGCGCGTTACAAGGTAGAATATCTGGCCTTGACGTGGATTATGGCCATCTTTGCCGTGCTGATGGCTGCCTGCATGCCCTTCCAGGACTTCCTGAACGGGTCGCCGGGACTGATGCATCCCCTGATGCTTCTCTCCCTCACAGCCATCTGTTTCCTGCAGAGCATCCACCCACTGAGCATCCCCATGCCGGCTTACCTGCAATGGGGACGTATGGTGCAGTACGCGCTGCCTGCCATCGTGCTCTATACGGCTTATTGCCTGGCGATGCTCCTGGGCATGAAACCGCTGCGGCTGACGAACTGCCAGGACATCCTGGACCATTGGTACAGTCCTGACATCTGGCTTCGCCTTACCGCTCTGGTGCTCTCCGTCTATTACATCGTCAACATCCTGCGCCTTCCCCGCAGACTGGCACACAGTGCCGCCCTGCCGGGGTATCTGAAGGGTTACTGCACCGTGCTCTCAGGCAGCGTAATATATTATATGGTGTGCACCGTGTGGTACAGTCCGCTGCTTGTCACCATCTACCTCATCATCTTCAGCATGCTGAACCTCTACCTCTGTTTCCGCACACTGGAGAACATGGCGCTGCAACTGCCGAAGCCGACCATCGAGAAGGTGGAGAGGGAACCGCAGCCGGAACAGATTGCCCAGGCAGAGATGGAGGACTTCAACGAGGCCAACAGGCAGCGTTTCCAGCGCGTGGAGTACTGGATGCAGAACCACCGCGATGCTTGGACACAGAGTTCCTTCAACCGCGACATGCTTTGCGAAGAGGTGGGACTGAACCGCCACCTGCTCCTGCAGTGTGTGCGGAGCCAGGGGTATAACAGCACGCACGAATACCTCAACACCTACCGCTGTGAGGAACTGAAACGCCTCATACAGAAAGGCCAGGTGCGCACGCTCTCCGAGACTTCCAGTGCAGGATTCGGAACACCGAAAACAGCACGCTCAGTATTCCTCAACTTCACAGGACAAACGCTGGACGAATACCTGGCGGAGCA
>CALZGT010000144.1 GCA_945787235.1 uncultured Prevotellaceae bacterium | reverse complement strand
TATAACCCGAAGACAACAGGACATGCACTCTAACCCCTTCGATAACCTATAACCTCTCACCTCTCTAACCCTTTCGATAACCCATAACCTATAACCCATAACCCATAGCCCATAACCAATAACCAATTAAAAAAACAACACTATCATGGAAAAGATCATCGGACTTATTGACGCACCCTTTACTCCGTTCCATGCCAACGGAGATGTGAACCTGGAACCCATACCGGCCTATGCAGCCATGCTGCAGAAGAACGGCCTGAAGGGCGTATTCATCAACGGAAGCAGTGGGGAAGGCTACATGCTGACGGAAGAAGAACGCATGCGACTGGCAGAGGCTTGGGTGAAAGCTGCCCCAGAGGGCTTCAAGGTGATAGTACACGTGGGGTCGTGCTGCGTGAGGAACTCGCGCAGGCTGGCAGAGCACGCCCAGAAGATAGGGGCATGGGGCATTGGTGCCATGGCACCTCCCTTCCCCAAGATAGGACGTGTGGAGGAACTGGTGAAGTACTGCGAGGAGATAGCCGCAGGCGCACCCGACCTGCCGTTCTACTACTACCACATCCCTGCCTTCAACGGTGCCTACCTGCCCATGGTGAAACTGCTGGAAGCCGTGGATGGGCGCATTCCCAACTTTGCCGGTATCAAATACACCTTCGAAAGCCTCTATGAGTACAACCAGTGCCGTATGTACAAAGGCGGCAAGTTCGACATGCTGCACGGACAGGATGAGACCCTACTCCCCTCGCTGGCCATGGGAGGAGCACAGGGAGGCATTGGCGGTACGACCAACTACAACGGCATCAACCTGGTGGGCATCATCGAGGCATGGCGTGCAGGAGACCTGGAGCGGGCTCGCGAACTGCAGAACTTCTCGCAGGAGGTCATCAACGTCATCTGCCGTTACCGGGGCAATATCGTGGGCGGAAAGCGCATCATGAAACTCATCGGACTGGACCTCGGACCGAACCGCACCCCCTTCCAGAACCTCACGGACGAGGAGGAGAAGGCCATGAAGGCCGAACTGGAGGCCATTGGTTTCTTCGGACGTTGCAACGAGTTCTAAAGGCGGGTTCTGATAAGGTAGGTTTTGCTAAATGACCATACGATGAAAGGAATACTCTCGGTGTTATGCTTCTTCTGTTCGATGCTGTGCATGGGACAGAATACGGTACGTACGGACTCTACCCCTCCGCTCCAGGAACCCATCTCGGGGCACTATGCAGGGTGGATAAGGAATGGACTCTGGACGTGGGGAGGATGCAACTTCCCCGACGTGCCCTGTGCCGACGGGGGCCGCAAGGTCTTCTATCCCATGGCATACGGGGCCAGCGTAGATGTGGGGAAAGGCGTCTTCGTGCTGGGAGGTACGGACGGCCTCACCTCCTTCAGCCGCTGCTTTTTCTACCGCACCCAGGAGGGAGCTCGTCAGGACGTGCCCTCCCTGCCCAAGGGACTCGACAACTTTGCCGCTACCTGGCATGAAGGAACCCTGTGGGTGGCAGGCGGACAGACGGACGGCATCCCCAACAGGGAGGTCTATGCCCTCACCTGGCCCAACGGGGAAGGGAAGTGGCGCACGGTGGCCCAGTTGCCCGATACGTGCCGCCTGCAACCCTGCCTGAGTGTGCAGAACACGGCACAGGGGTATTCGCTCTTCATCTTCGGAGGTTATCAGCCACGGGTCGATTCCCTAGGGCTGCATGCACGGGTCTATGCCGATGGTGTGTATATGCCCCTGGCAGAACTCCGTAAGGGAGGCCGGAGTGCCTCCGACTGGCACCGTACCGCCCCAGCCCTGGCCCTGCGTGAAGGGGAGGCGAGGGGCAGCCTGCAGGCCATGGTGGGCAGCACCTGTACACCGATGGGCTACAGTCACGTCCTCTTCTTCGGAGGCGTGGATCACGACATCTTCCTCCGTGCCATAGAGGGCCGTCAGGACAGCATGTACCTGCGCCATGAACCCCGGTGGTACAGGTTCAGGCAGGAAGTCCTGACCTACCACACCATCACCGACTCCTGGGCCTTGCTGCCCGGTGACGAGCGACTGGCCCGTGCCGGTGCCTGCCTCACCCCCGACAGGCGGGCAGGAGGCTGGCTGTACAGTGGTGGCGAGACGATGCCCGGGGTACGCTCCACCGATGTCACCCATGTGGAAGTTACATACCGGAAGAGTTTCGGTTGGGTGAACTGGGCCGTCCTCTCCCTCTACCTCATAGCCATGCTCTTCATGGGCATGTACTTCATGCGCAAGGAGAAGGGAGCCGGCGACTTCTTCAAGGGAGGCGGACGCATACCCTGGTGGGCCGCCGGCATCAGCATCTATGCCACCATGATCTCGGCCATCACCTACATGGCCATTCCCGCCAAGGCATACACCACCGACTGGACCTATTACCCCATACTGTGGATGATGCTTGTGGTCAGTTTCCCGGTGATAAAATACTACCTGCCTTACTTCCGGCGCATGAACGTGACGAGTGCCTACGAGATTCTCGAACAACGCTTTAATGTCGCCACACGCCTCATGGCATCCGCCCTCTTCTGTTTCTTCATGATAGCCCGTATGGCCCTGGTGCTCTATCTCCCCTCGCTTGCCCTCACGGCTGTGACGGGCATCGACATCTACCTGTGCATCATCCTGATGGGACTGGTCACCATCATCTACTGCACGATGGGAGGTGTGGAAGCCGTCATCTGGGGTGACGTGGTGCAGGGACTCATCCTGGTGGGAGGTGCCATCTTCTCCGTCATCTACCTGGTGGCGAACACCGAGGGCGGACTGGGCGGCTGCCTTGACCTTGCCCTGGAGAACGACAAGCTGCGGCTCTTCGACTGGGACATGGCATGGAGCAAGCCCGTGTGGTGGGTGTGCATCATCGGAGGGTTGGCCAACAACCTCATCTCCTATACCTCCGACCAGACCGTCATCCAGCGTTACATGACCACTCCCGATGAGAAGTCGGCAGGACGTGGCATCCTGGTGAATGGTCTGATGAGCGTCTTTGTCTCCGTAGCCTTCTACATGATAGGTACGGGACTCTACACCTTCTACAAGACCCATCCCGCAGAACTTGACGTCACCATGGGGCAGTCCGATGCACTCTTCCCCTTCTTCATGATGAGCCAGATGCCCGCAGGCATAGCCGGTGTGCTCATTGCAGCCATCTTTGCCGCCACGATGAGTACCATATCCAGCAACATCAACAGCGTATCTACGGCCTTCTCCATCGACTTCTACAAGCGTTTCCGCAGCCACACCAGCGACACTAAGCTCCTTGTGGTGGCACGCTGGACTTCGGTGGTGAGTGGGCTGATAGGTCTGGCGATGGCACTCTTCATGGCCACCTGGGACATTCAGTCCCTGCTCGACTACTTCAACACCATCCTCGGTCTGCTGACCAGCGGACTGGGAGGTCTCTTCTTCCTGGCCGTCTTCCTGCCCCGGGTGAAGGGAGGAGCCGCACTGACGGGCTTCATCACGGGTGAGGCTGTGGTGATGTGGATGAGCTGCTGCACGGAGGCCAGCATCTTCCTCTTCGGTGCCACGGGAGTCGCGGTGAGTGTCGTGGTGGGGTGGCTGCTGTCGCTGACAGGAAACAAGAAATAAAAACGAATTTATAGAACCCACCTATACCTACCTAATCATTAGACGATATGACAGACTTCAAGAAACTGGCTCAGCAGTACAAATCTGAGTTGCTGGACAGGGTGATGCCCTTCTGGATGGAACACAGTATTGACAAGGAGATGGGTGGCTACTTCACCTGTCTGGAGCGGGACGGTGAGGTGTTTGATACCGACAAGTTCGTGTGGCTGCAAGGCCGCGAAGTGTGGATGCTGGCCACCCTATATAATAAGGTGGAGAAAAAGGCGGAGTGGCTGGATGCGGCCATACAGGGAGCAGAGTTCCTGAAACGCCATGGGCATGACGGAAACCTCAACTGGTACTTTGCCCTGGACCGTGAGGGGCATCCCCTAGTGGAACCCTACAACATCTTCTCCTACACCTTTGCCGTGATAGCCTTTGGACAGCTGGCACTGGCTACGGGAAACGAGGAGTATGCCGATATAGCCAAACGTACCTTCGACATCGTGCTCTCGAAGGTCGATAATCCCAAGGGGAGGTGGTCGAAGGCGGCTCCCGGTGCACGCGAACTGAAGAGTTTTGCCCTGCCCATGATACTGTGCAACGTGGCCCTGGAGATTGAGCCGCTGCTCGACAAGGATTTCCTGGACAGGACCATAGCCACCTGCGTGCATGAGGTCATGGACGTGTTCTACCGTCCGGAACTCGGTCTCATCGTGGAGCATCTCGGTACCGATGGTCAACTGGTGGATTGCATGGACGGACGTCTGCTCAACCCCGGACATGCCATAGAGGCCATGTGGTTCATCATGGATCTGGGGAAGAGGCTGGGGGACAAGGCCCTGATAGAGAAGGCTGTGCAGATAGCCCTCCAGGAGGTAGAGTATGGATGGGACAAGCAGTATGGCGGCATCTTCTATTTCATGGACCGCCTGGGGCATCCGCTGCAGCAGTTGGAATGGGACCAGAAACTGTGGTGGGTACACATCGAGACGCTCATCACCATGATAAAAGGTTATGAACTGACCGGCAACGAGAAGTGCCTGGAGTGGTTCGAACGCGTACATGAATACGTGTGGAGTCATTTCATGGACCCCGAGCATCCCGAGTGGTTCGGTTACCTGAACCGCAGGGGCGAGGTGCTGCTCACCCTGAAGGGGGGCAAGTGGAAAGGTTGTTTCCACGTGCCCCGTGGTCTGATGCAGGTGTGGCAGTCGCTGGAACGGATCGCTACACGAGGGTGAGTTTCCTCATGCGCTCCATGGCCTCCTTGCAGTCCTCCGACCGGCCGAATGCGGTGAGGCGGATGTAGCCTTCGCCGGAAGGACCGAAGCCCACGCCCGGTGTGGTGACGATGGCCGCCTCATGGAGCAGGCGGTCGAACATCTGCCAGGAGGTAGTGCCTGCGGGAGTACGGAGCCAGATGTAGGGTGCATCGGTGCCGCCAAAGACTTCGAAACCCATGGAGGTGAGTTCCTCGTGCATCATGCGGGCATTGTTCATGTAGTAAGCCACGGTGCTGCGTACCTGGGCCTTGCCTTCGGGGGTGTAGATGGCCTCTGCGGCACGTTGGGTGATGTAGCTGCATCCATTGAACTTGGTACACTGGCGACGGTTCCACAGGGCGTTGAGGCTGACGGGAGAAGCTGCTGAGGGCGTACTGCCCTTGGCGGTAAACGTCAGTTCCTTGGGTACGATGGTATAGCCACAGCGCACACCGGTGAAGCCTGCCGTCTTGGAGTAGCTGCGCAACTCAATGGCGCAACGCTTGGCACCGGGAATCTCGTAGATGCTGTGCGGGATGTCCTCATGCTGGATGTAAGCCTCGTAGGCTGCATCGTAGAGGATGAGGCTATTCTCGCGCAAGGCATATTCCACCCATGCGCTGAGCTGTTCACGGGTGAGCACCGTGCCGGTGGGGTTGTTGGGGTAGCAGAGGTAGAGGATGTCGATGTGCTTCTGGGGCAGGGCCGGAACGAAATGGTTCTCTGCCGACACGGGAAGGAAGGTGATGCCTGTCCACTTGCCGTCAAGGAACTCCCCGGCGCGTCCCGACATGACGTTGCTATCGACATAGACAGGATAGACGGGGTCGGTGACACCCACGCTGCACTCGGTGGAGAGGATGTCCCCGATGTTGCCGCAGTCGCTCTTGGCTCCGTCACTGACGAAGACCTCGTCGAGCTGCAGTTCCACACCCCGGGGGGTGTAGTCGTTGTCGAGGATGGCCTGACGCAGGAAATCGTAACCTTGCTCGGGGCCGTAGCCACGGAAGGTGTCGCTGTGGGCCATCTCATCAACGGCCTTGTGCATGGCCTCGATGCAGGCCTGGGGGAGGGGTTGCGTCACATCACCTATGCCCAG